>CBDUOS010000099.1:0-13411 GCA_965368905.1 uncultured Bdellovibrionales bacterium
AAAAAACTCACCAACAGGGTGACTGTCTGACTACTCACTGTGGACACCACAAAAAAGCCCAAAGGCAACAGGCAGATGGCATTGCGCAAACGCAAGTCCACCTCAAAAGGTTTCAAGGTCGTCCACAGCATAAAAAAGCAAAGCGCGCCCCCAGCCGATGCAAAAAGCAACCATGGGATCCGAGCTTTCATATGAGTCCAATAGGATTCCTCGAGGTTGGCTCCCCCCATTCCCATCGCCTGGATGTCTTCAGCTGCTTCTTCACGAATCACATCAATCACATCGTCCACAGTGATCACACCGACCAGTTCGTTGTTCTCATCAATAACCGGTAAAGATAAAAAGTCGTACTTCTCCACCACCCGAGCCACTTCATTTTGATCGGTCTCGATGTTCACAGAAATCACATCGGTGGACATGATGTCTTTTAAAACGTCTTGTGGTCGCGATAGCAATAGTTGCTTCAAGCTTAAAACCCCCACCAGGCGCTGAGATTCGCTGATCACGTAAATGTAAAACGAGATCAAGTCCTCATCCATAGTTTGGATTTTTTCGATGGACTGCTTCACCGTAAAAGATTCGTCGATGGTTAAGAACTCGGAACTCATCAAACCACCGGCCGAGTCTTCGGGGTAGCTCATCAGTTCTTCCACTTCTTGCAGCTCATCGCGATTCAAACCGCTCAGTATACTTTGCGACATTTCGTCGGGGAGGTTTCCTAACAAATCGGCAGCATCATCACTGTCCATAAAACCAAGAAGCTTTTGCAGCTTTCCGATTTCATAAACATGGGCGATTTCCAATTGGTACTTTTTTCCTAAGTGACTGAGAATCTCGGCTTGTCGTTCGGGGTCCGAGACCAACTGAAAAACAGAGATGCGCGCGTCGGTATCTAAGAGCTCCAAAACGCTGGCGACGTCGGCATCGTGGGTTTTATTGATCATGCGACGAATATTGCGTTCAGCACCCCGTCGAAGGAGTTTTGAAATACTGTTCGCTAAAAGCTTTGTCTTTTGATCCAAGTTTACCCCTCTTTGTTCTTGTATAACACAAAAAGGAGTCCACCGAGTAGTCCCACCAGAAATTGCACGGCCTGAAAGTAAGTGATGGTGAGAACGCCAAACTCACCGTTCCCCGCCACTTTATCAAAGAGGTAGAGAAAGGCGGCCTGTCCCACACCCACGCCGGCAGGCGATATCGGTAAAATGGTTGCAAGAAAGCCAAATGGGAAGATCAATAATAAGATCCACACGGGCAAAGCGAGGTTGAGATAGTAAATAAGAAAAGCCCCCATGCTGATCACAATCCCTTGTGAACACAGGCTCATCAAAAACGGTAGAATGATTTTGCGGGGTCTTTGAAAAAAGAAAAACAACGGGTGAATCACTTTTTCAAGAATCGGGTGGGATTTTAAAAGCTGATCAATTTTGTCTTTCGGGCTGAGCAGAAGAAAAAGGATCAAAAAGACAAAACCTCCCAAGATCATCAGACTGAGCGAAAGAAAACTGGTCTGCATGCTGGGCTCGAGTTGTGAATAAAACAAAACACCGGTGACTCCTGAATATAGCAACAAAGCCAGCATCCCAAAAATCCGATCAACTAGAATACTCCAACCAATAAAGACTTTTTTTGATTTCTGGTGGCGCATCAGATAGCCGGCTTTGATCACGTCGCCGCCGACTCCGCCGGGCATAAAGAAGTTAAAAAAGATGCCCATTAAAGAGAGACGAAACACCTGCCAGTAAGAGATTTTCACGTTTTCAAAGTCAAGAAGGATTTGCCAGCGCTTAGAGTTGATCAGGATCACGCCAAAAAACATTAAGACCCCGATCACCCAAACAATGGGAGAACTGATCTTCTGTAGAGAGCCGACGTCGAACCGTCCGGAATCAATCAACCAGTAGATGAGACCGCCTGCGAGCCCCACCTTTATAATTGGCATCAGCCATTGCTTCAGGCGTTTTTCCTTGCTAACCATAGACCCTAGTATCTAAGCTTTTGATTGGACTCTTGCCAAGGTAAAGATTTATGGAAATTGCTGTAGTAGGAACAGGTTACGTGGGATTGGTCGCCGGCGTCTGTTTTGCCGACGTGGGTCATAAGGTCACCTGCGTGGACAACAACACGGATAAAATAAACGCTCTCAATGATGGCAAAATTCCCATCTTCGAACCCGGCCTAGAAGACATCCTTCGCTCGGCCAAGAACCGCATCCGATTCACCATGGACCTCAAATCTGCTCTCGATACCTCAGAAGTGGTATTTATCGCCGTAGGGACTCCAGAAACAGCCGATGGAAGCGCCGATTTGGGTCCCACGTTTAGCGTCCTCGATGGCATTTGCAAAAATTCCACGGCCCGGAAAATTGTGGTGTTAAAAAGCACCGTCCCCGTGGGCACCAATAAGAAAGTTCAAGAGTATATCGACGCCAACAGTGAGCATGCACATGAAGTGGTCAACAACCCCGAGTTTCTTAAAGAAGGGGCTGCAATTGATGACTTCTTGCGTCCCGATCGCGTGGTGATCGGTTGCAGAACGGACTATGCCAAAAAGATCATGGGTAAAATTTACGCCCCATTTGTTCGCAACGGTCACCCAATCTTGTTTATGTCCAACACCGCCGCCGAGCTGACCAAGTACGCCGCCAATTCGTTTTTGTCGGTAAAAATTTCTTTTGCAAACGAACTGGCAGCCCTCGCCGACAAAGTGGGCGCGGACATCGACGAAGTTCGAGCCGGCTTCACCTCTGACAGTCGAGTCAATCCTTCGTTTTTCTATCCAGGATCTGGGTACGGAGGCAGTTGCTTTCCGAAAGATGTGCAAGCCTTGATTCACACAGCCGAAGATTTTGGCTCGACCATGAACATCGTCAAAGCCGCTGACACCGTGAACGACAATCAAAAAACCGTGATCTTCGACAAAGTTTTAGAAAAGTACGGCGACCTGAAAGGGAAAACTTTTGCCCTTTGGGGACTTTCATTTAAACCAAGAACCGATGATGTGCGCGAGGCACCTGCCGGCTACATTATTGAAAAGCTCAACGCGGCTGGCGCTAAGGTTGTGGCTTACGATCCAATTGCAACCGAAACAGCCAAACAGTATTTCAAAGGTGACTTCACTATTGCTGAGTCCGCCAACGCCGCTTGCCAAGGGGCTGATGCTCTGTTGATCGTCACCGAGTGGAACGAGTTCCGCAACCCTGACTTTCAAGGCATCAGCGAAAACCTAAAAGAAAAAGTTATCTTTGATGGTCGAAATGCTTTGAATCCAAAAGATGTAAAGAAACACGACTTCGAGTATTACTGCATCGGTCGACAAACCCTATTTAATGAGGTCTAAATGAAAATCTTAGTGGCAGGGGGCGCGGGCTTTATCGGAAGCCATTTAGTAGATGCATTGATCGAAGAAGGTCACGAAGTTCACGCTTTGGACAACTTCGTTACCGGGCGCATGGACAATCTGGCTCACTTGAAAGACAACTCACAATTTCAATTGATCGAGATGGATATTTCAGAGCAAGTTCCAGACGACCAATACGATCGAATATACAACTTGGCTTCACCGGCTTCACCAGTGGACTTCGCCAAGATTCCCATTGAAATTTTAATGGTCGGATCGATTGGTCACAAAAACCTTTTGGACCTGGCTGTTAAAACCGGAGCGCGAGTTTTGTTTGCTAGTACCAGTGAAGTTTACGGTGACCCTTTGGTCAACCCCCAGCCCGAGACTTACTTTGGTAATGTTAATTGCCGAGGGGCTCGTTCTTGTTACGATGAAGCCAAGCGCTTCGGAGAAGCTCTCACTGCCAATTATCAAAAATTAAAAAATGTCGAGACACGTACGGTTCGCATCTTCAACACCTATGGCCCGCGAATGGCGCCCGAAGACGGACGTGTGATTCCCAATTTCTTTATGCAAGCCTTAAACAACAATAAGTTATCTGTGTACGGCGACGGTAAGCAGACTCGAAGCCTCTGTTACGTGTCGGACATGGTTGCAGGCATAATGAAACTGATGGAAAGTGACGTCAGTGATCCTGTCAATGTGGGCAATACCAATGAAATGACAGTTTTGCAGATTGGTGATATTATCAATGAACTCACCGGAAACGCCGCAGGCTTTGAATATCACGAACTTCCAGAAAACGACCCAAAGTTGCGACGTCCTGACACTACAAAAGCGCAAGAGCTTCTGCAGTGGGCGCCAAAAGTGGATGCGCAAAATGGTCTGCAAAAAACCTTGGAGTATTTTAAAACCTTTATCTAATACTTTTGAATCGGACCCCACATGGTAAAAAAAATTCTGACTGAGATTGGCTGGCGAGAAGACGTAGCCCTTCCAGCGCTTTGCCCAAGAAAAATTAAGGTCAAAGTGGATACCGGAGCCAGAACATCGGCGCTCCATGTTTCAAATATTGAATTTTTTAAACGAAAGCGAACAGAGTATGTTCGCTTCAAAGTCCACCCCGATCAAAACTCAAGTAAGCCCGCTTACGAAAGAGAAGCTCGCTTGGTCGATAGCCGAAAAATAAAAAGCTCCACCGGCCACGAGACCATTCGTCCTGTGATTGAAACAGAACTGGTTCTTGGAGAGCATCGATTTACAACTGAGGTAACCCTGGTCAATAGAGACCTTATGGGATTTCGCATGCTACTAGGGCGACAAGCCCTACGTGGCCGCTTTGTCGTGAATGTTTCAAAGTCTTACATGACAAGGAAAAAGGGAGTAAAAAAGTGAAAATAGGAATTCCATGCAGAGATTCCAAACTCTATTCGAGCAATTGTTTGATTGAATCTTTAGAAAAGGTCAACACCATGAATCCGACCACTTCGACCAATGGATATGGCTGAGTTGTCATGAAAAATACTCTAAAGTTTTGCAATAAGAAGTTCCATCTCAACGAAAGAGGTGTGGTCGAAGTCGAAATCGGTCACCTCTACGACTCTACAAAAATGGGAATCCCTGTTGAAGTCATTCGTGGAGCGAAAGAAGGGCCGGTCCTTTTCTTGTCCGGAGCGATTCATGGAGACGAAATCAATGGGGTCGAAATAATAAGAAGAGTGATCAAGAAAATCGATCAATCCCAATTAAAAGGAACAGTGCTGGCCGTACCCGTCGTTAATATTTTCGGCTTCAACTCTCGTTCGCGCTACCTGCCAGACCGTCGAGACCTCAACCGTTCTTTTCCTGGCAACGCCAAAGGCTCTCTGGCCGCCCAGATGGCAAGAAAGTTCATGCATGAGATTGTGCGAAAATCCACCCACGGCATTGACTTTCATACCGGGGCGATCCACCGATACAACATCCCACAAATTCGGACCAGTATTGATGATCCCGTGACAAAAGCCATGGCAAAAGCTTTTCATCCAGAAGTTATTGTCAATTCGAAATTGCGAGATGGATCGTTGAGAGAGGCCGCCCGTAAAATCGATACAAAGATTCTGTTGTTCGAAGGGGGCGAAGCCCTGCGGTTTGACGAGCCGGTGATAAAGAGTGGAGTGAGAGGAACACTCTCCGTTATGCGGCATCTAAAGATGCTCCCCCCTAAAAATCTCAAAACCCAAAGACGGGTTCCTATCATTGTAGAAGGCAGCCATTGGATTCGTTCGCCCAAGGGTGGCTCTGTGCGGTCGATCAAGAGTCCTGGAGATTTTGTTGAAGAGGGGGATGTACTGGCTCTGGTTTTAGATTTATTTGGAAAAATTGAAATCGAAGTTCACTCTCCAGTCACGGGATACATCATTGGCCAAACCAAATTGCCTTTGGTCAACCGCGGGGATGCCCTATTTCACATTGCACCAAGTGTAAAATTAAAAACACCAACACAATGATCCTCAAATTAAGTCGATAGTTTTACAAGTTGCTGAAAGCAGTCTTTGAAAACCTGTGAAAATGCAGTGTTAAGAACACTGCCATCGATGATCACCATCCCCTGCATCTGTTGCCGCAACAGACCTTTAGCTTCGGCCTGTTGAAACCAAACTTCGTTTTGCCAACGGCAAAGACTTGCGGTTTCAAATTTGTTATCCGCCCCCAAGGGGTTAGAATCCACGTTCATGGCCTTTTTTAAGAGTTCTAGCATAGCAGCGCCATCATGGTCTTCCATATACACTATTGCGCGATCGTAGATGCGGCGGGCACTGGTTTCACGAAACCAAGACTTCACTCCACCCGGCAAGGAAGTCTCAAACTGATTGATCTCGGGTTGGTACATTTTGACTTCTATCTCGATAGACTTCATCACTTGTACCAAGTCGGTTTCAATGGACCATGGCAGTTGCGGCACTGTCATAAATGGCAAGACGACTTTTTTTCCTGTGAACACCAAAGAGTAACCAGAGTTTAAAGACACGATAATGATATCGTAGTCACTTAAGTTCTTCACAAAACTTTTGCGAACACCAAACAAGTGATGGGCTAAGTGAACGCGATAGATTTTTTGCTCTTGCAAGTTTTTAAGTGTCTCGATGTTATTGTAAAGCTCACCAGTTAGAGCGTCGTCGAGATCATGCACATAGGCCAATACCGATTTGGCTTCTTTGTTGATATCTTCTTCGAATTCGTTTTTGAATCGCACACCCATTTTGGCCATTTCCAATTCCACATGGGCCAAGTGATCGCCAAAACCTATGTGGCTGACAATTTTTCGTTTGTGAGAAAAGCGAAGGTGTAATCCGACCAGGGTTTCAAACAATGCGTGATGCATTCCCCGATAGATATAAACATTGTTGGGGCTCCCCAGTTTGTCTTTTACGAATTGGTTCATTTGGCGCCAAACATAGGGTGGCTGAGCATCTATACGCATTTTGAATCTCCACCCTCATTTTAGCGAATTCAAGGGAGCGGTCAACCACCCTCCTTCTGACATCATCATAGCTTTTAACTGAGGTTAAATTGTATAAAACTCACCCAAGGAGCCCTCTATGCCTTTTAACAAGTCTTTGAGGACCTTCCAATTATTGTTTTTAATTTTATAAATTAATACCCGTAGGTTGCCATCGTATAGTCATCACGAGTGACAACGACTTGATCATCGATCGAATAAATGTAGCAACTACGCTCACTCGCTCCAGGGACCGGCTCTGGTAGCTTGGCGTTGCAACCTGCAATTGCAGCATCTCGGTCTGCTTGCACAATAGGTGTAGACGATTGAACCGTAAACCAGTATCCAAACTTGTCTAAGGCCAACACATAGAATAAGCCTTGATTATATTCAGCACGAATCACTTCTCTTACAGAGTCTGGAATAAAAGGAATCTCATCCACAACAAAGGCTCGCGGTCCCCAGGTCAGAACTTTTTGATCAAACGCATAATTTTCAAGATCGAAGACCACGTCCAAGCCTACGGCATAAAGAACGCAAGGTTCGTCACTGATCGCTTCACAAAACTCAAGGGCACGACGGTTGGCCTCGGCCTGACTATCTTGGCTCCACCCCGGGTGGGTCGCGCCATTTGATCCGATGGCAAAAGCTTTGAAAGGATTATTCGTAAAATCTGGATATGTCGCAGCGTGATGGCTCTGCCAATAATTGATCGACCCCGGAACTTGAAAGGCGTCGAATGTGGCAGGAACTGTGATCACCGGATTAAAACCAACAATAAAGTCATCTCGGTTCTGAGCGATCACGTCGCCTTCGGCAAACAATGAGCAAGGTTGGTTCATAAAGAACAACTGGCAACGCTCAAGAACGGCTTCGTTCCAGTCGTCTTGATTTTCAATGAGTGTGCTTTCATTTTTGGCCGCATAGATATCACCGTTCTCAGTAAAAGCCATGGCCTTGTATCCAGTGAGATTCCTATACACATTTGCAACTTCGATGGCCTCAGGGTCGTCGAGAACAAATGGAATCAATGAAGTATCGTAAGGGTCACCCTTTAAGAATTCACTATTTGTCCCTTGCCCAGTCCCATCTTGATTGTTGTCAGAATTGGCAGAAGTCATCCCCGACTTCAATTCGGCACAGTTTTGATAAACAAAAAGTGTGAGCACTAACCCTAAAACGAATGATAAGCGAGTCATAAAATTCATAAGTTTGCCCCCAAACTAATAGAGAATATACCCAATATTCTTAGTTACCAGGCTACCAAAATGGCTTTCACAAAAAATTTTTAAAAAACCGAATCTCACACTGAGACAGTGACACGGAATAAACTCATTTTGAAAAAAAGTACTGTCTTACATCAATACACTACTAAGGTAGAGGTAACCTTCGCCCTTGGTCGGAGATAACAACACTTATGTTACAACTAAACCTCATTGATTGCGAGAGCTGGCAGGCTTATTTAACATAGGGGTATGAAGAACCTGCTGATCCTTTTAGTTTTTCCTCTGATCTCTTCGGGCTGTGCGGTGAACAATGACGAAGTCGATGGTCCGGTGTTTTGTGAGATTGATCAAACTGACACCTACACATTGGGAGTTAGCCCCGCAGCTGATTTCAACCAGACCAATATTGTTAAAACCCGAGTGTTCAATAATACGGATTGCCCGAACATCAACAATGACTCTTTTAGCAAGTTCATCAGTCGCGCCAAACGCAGCGGTACCAGTTTGCAAATTTTTGAAAACCAATACCAGGGCAATCAGTTCTTACTTGAGCTAGAAGTTTCCGGAACCACTCTGTTGCCAGAGAGAAGAGTCATCAATATCTCTAACTGCAGTATCATTCGCGAGTGGAGTGGCACGTTAAACCCAGCCGGCAACAGCATCACCATCAACGAACTGGTCACCTACAAAGGCGCCTGCCAATCCACGTTCTACGATCCAGAATTCGACTCCACCAACCCCGGCGACTAAAAAATATCACTCCGCAACAAGGAAAGGGTACGGCGTACCCTCTCCATGACGCTGCTGGAAAAGGAACGGCGTACCTTTTGCGTTAGATGCCTAGTTGGTGGCGGTCTTTGTCGGAGACGACTGAGGCGACGCCTTGGCCTTCGTTGAGGTTGTCGCGGTAGGCGAGTTGGCGGATGTCGTAGACGAAATTGTCGCCGTTGTTTCCGGGGGTTTGCCACTCGGGGCCCATGCGAATTGCATCCACGGGGCAAGCCTCTTCGCAGAATCCGCAGAACACGCAGCGGAGCATGTCGATCTCGTAATTGATTGGGTATTTCTCAACCGAGGGGTCTTCATCCTCAGAAGCAACGATGGTGATACAGTCTGCGGGACAGGCGGTAGCACAAAGCATACAAGCTGTGCAACGGATATCGCCGTCCTCTTTAACCGTGAGCACGTGATTGCCTTTAAAGCGTGGTGAGTACTCATAGCGTTCTTCTGGATAGTTAAGAGTTGGCATTTTTTTTCGGTTCATTAAATTTTTGATCATGGTACCGAACGTAAAACCCATTCCAGAAAAAATTCCTGGCAGGAACCAAGTACTTGATACTTTCGATTTTTCTACCCTTACAACTGTAGCAGCCATCTCTTAACCTCGCTCGTGTATGAATTCGTTGTGAATTCGCTCAATTGAATTGATGGGGCTCAACTTCACAAACTCCCCTTTTAGAACTGTTGCGACCTCAGACAAAGACATCGCCTGCTCCACAAATATTTCAACAGCCTCGAACTTTTGCTCTTTACCTTCAAAGTTTACAAAGGTTCCTGATTTCTCAGCAAATGTTTTAATTGGCAAAAAGTGAAAGTGACCACCCGCTTGCTCAGCCGCCTCGACGTGGCAGGCTGACATCCAAACCACTTGCTTGTTCGCAGCTAGAGCTTTGGTCACCGCAGGAATGTCATCGAAGGTCCACTGGTTCTCTGGCCCAGCGACCACGACTAAATCCATTCCGCTGATACTAGTCACATCTTTCTTTGCCGTGATCCCCTGCTTTTCAAGAGCTTGTTGCAAGCCTTTGGTGTTTGCATTCTTGTCTCCACGAATCAAAAGACCATCGAAGTCGTTCATTTGCGCTTCGTGATTCATCCAGTGGTAAACATTGTCTCCACCAAACTTGCCTTTCCAGAAACTCAGTAGATCGTTGTACTCTTCACTGCTGTACTGACCGGTGAGAACAAGAGCGGCTGATTTCACAGAGTTCAATTGCTCTCGCAGTCTACCCAACGAGTCCAATGAACTTTTATAAACCGTGTTGCCTGCCGCCTCTTTGTGAATGGCTTGGGTCAAACGATTTTCTTTCTTGATTGTGCGTTTATTTTTTTCATCTCTCTCGCCCACGAATTCTGTGGTCATCACATTGGTCGACTTGTAAATTTTTCGGCCTTCGTCACACATCCAGTATCCATTAACATCAGAGTGACGAGGCTTCACACGCCACATCCCCTCTTTGTTGAAGTATACGTCAATGTTGCAGCCAGTGGAACAACCCGTACAAACCGAAGGCTTGTCTTTCAAGAACCACACCCGTTGACGGAAGCGAAAGTCTTTTGAGGTCAATGCTCCAACCGGACAAATATCCACAGTGTTCACAGCGTAATCGTTCTCTAGAGGCTTGCCAGCGTAAGTTCCGATTTCAGAATGATCGCCGCGATTGAAGATGCCCAGCTCATTGGTTTTAGAAACCTCTTCGGTAAAGCGCACACAGCGCGAACAAAGAATGCATCGCTCAGAATCCAAAACAATTTTCGATCCCAAATCCACCACTTTGTGTTTCTTTACTTTGCGCTGACCCATCTCAGAATCATACTGACCAAATTGCATGTACTGGTCTTGCAAACCACACTCTCCAGCCTGGTCACAGATCGGACAGTCCAAGGGATGGTTGATCAAATGAAAATCCAAGCCCCACTTAACGGCATCTTTTACCATTTCGCTTTGGTTGTTCACAGCCATGCCATCAGACACCGGTGTGTTACAAGCAATCTGCAACCGCGGATTGCCCTCGATCTCAACCATACAAAGACGGCAGACGCCAGCGACGCTAAGACCAGGGTGCCAGCAATAATGGGCGATGTCTTGATCGGCTATTTTAAAAGCCTCAATGACCGAGGTCCCCTCTTCCACTTCAATTTCAATACCGTTGACTTTGCACTTAAGCATGGGCCTGTCCTTTAACTTTAGAATAGCCATTTTCTATATAAAATTTGAACTCTTCGCGAAACTTAGGAACAATCCCAAGAACCGGAAGCGCGGCTGCATCGGAAAGAGCACAAATGGTGCGACCTTTCATTTTGTTAGCCACTTCACAAAGCAAGTCGATATCACTCACTTGCGCACTCCCCTCAATAACACTGCCGACCAGCTTGTGCAGCCAGCCCGTACCTTCACGACATGGAGTACACTGCCCACAAGACTCGTGGTGATAAAAGTGAGAGATCACTTTCATCATGTCCACCATACAGCGTTTATCGTTCATGATTACAATGGAGCCTGAACCCAACATGGTTCCCATCTCGGCCAAGCACTCATAATCCAAGGTGGCTTTTTGGATCTCTTCGGCGGTAATAATCGGAGCCGAAGTTCCTCCAGGAATGGCAGCTTTCAATTCGCCCCCCTTCACTCCTCCACACTCATTATTGATCAAATCAATCAGCGGATAGCCCAAAGGCACTTCGTAATTTCCGGGCTTGTTCACGTCACCGGCAACAGAGAAGAGTTTTGTTCCCGCTGACTTTTCAGTTCCGTGTTTTTTATAGGCCTCAGCCCCATCGCGAATAATGTACTTCACGGCAGCCAAGGTTTCGACGTTGTTTACAATGGTCGGTTTTTTCAAATAACCTTGCACAGCCGGAAACGGTGGTTTCAGCTTAGGCTGTCCCTTTTTTCCTTCCAAAGAAGAAATCATCCCGGTTTCTTCACCGCAAATGTAAGCGCCTGCACCTTGGTAAATGTCCATGTCGTGGTCAAAGCCAGAGCCCATAATGTTTTTCCCGAGAAGGCCAGCGTCGTAAGCCTCTTTGATGGCTTTCTCGACCACTCTGGCGGCATAGACGTATTCACCACGAATATAGATGTAACTTTTAGGAGAATTGATGGCGAAAGCTGAAATAATCATGCCCTCTATCAATTGGTGAGGCGCACGCTCCATCATCATACGATCTTTGAACGTGCAAGGTTCGCCTTCATCCGCGTTGCAAAGAAGATAACGGGTTTCGCCGTTGTTAGGCAAAAAACCCCACTTCACACCAGTGGGAAATCCTGCGCCACCGCGACCGCGCAAACCAGAAGCTTTGACTTCAGCAATGATGTCTTCGGGTTTCATTTTAAGTGACTTGCCGAGGACTTCGTAACCGCCCTTAGCTTTGTAACCGTCTAGGGTTCTGTAGTTGTCATCAGCGTAGTGTTCTGTAAGAATTTTCACTTCCATTATTTCAGATCCCTCAATAAGTTGCGTGCCGACTCGGGAGTCAAATCCTCATAATAATCATCATTCACTTGCATCATGGGTGCCTTGTCACAAGCCCCTAAGCACTCCACCCGAGTGAAAGTGAATCGACCGTCTTCTGTCATCTCCCCTTCTTTCACTTTGTGCTCGTCCAAAAACATATCGGTCATTTCGCGCGTCCCCGCCATCGAGCAGGCCACGTTACAACAAACCTGAACGTGGTACTTGCCCACCGGCTTCTTGTTAAACATGGTGTAGAAATGAAAGACTTCATTGATGCGCGCTTCGGGAATATCCATCAACTCACTCAAGTGAGCGATGGCGTCCTCAGAAACCCAGCCATTATTTTCTCTTTGCACTTGGTACAAAGACGGAATAATAGCGGACTCTTTGGTCTCGTAGCGAGCCAATTCTTTTTTTACAAACTCTTTACCGTCGGCTGATAATTCAAACATTTTCTTCCTCTACCGATCCAATTCGCCAGCAATCAGATTCATACTTCCTAAAATAGCGATCACGTCAGCAAGCAATCCACCCGTAATTTGCTCGGGGAAGGATTGATAGATGGCAAAACACGGTGGACGCACCTTTAAGCGGTAAGGCGCTCCACTGCCATCACTGACCAGATAAAAACCCAGCTCTCCGTTGGCGGCTTCGGTGGCGTCATAGACTTCACCTGCCGGTGGACGGATTCCATTGATGACCAACATAAAGTGGTTCATCAAGCCTTCGATGTTTCCATACACATCTTTCTTCTGTGGTAACACGATGTCTTTGTCACGAATGGTGTAATCACCTTCCGGAACGTTTTTACAAACTTGCTCGACAATGCGAACCGATTGTTTCATTTCTTCAATACGAACCAAGTAGCGCTCGTAGACATCACCGGTGGAACCAATGGGCACATTAAAGTCCAATTGGTCATACATATAATAAGGTTTATCTTTTCTTAGATCCAATGGCACGCCCGCGGCTCGTAAGCAGGGCCCGGTGTATCCCCATTCCATGGCGTCTTCGGCCGAGATGGCTCCAACACCGACAGTTCTTTGCATCCAAATTTTGTTATGGCTAAGAAGGCGTTCGATATTGGACACCCCTTCGCGCAATTCTTTGCAAGTTTCTAGAAC
>CBDUOS010000100.1:0-13390 GCA_965368905.1 uncultured Bdellovibrionales bacterium
GTCGGCTTCTAAAGGGGCCATCGTGTCTTGGGTCAGTGTTCCCGTTTTATCGAAAAACAGGGTTTTCACCCGCGCGATGCGCTTCAACACTTCTGGCTGCTTCAAGATCAAGCCGTTTTCTAGCGCCAACTTGCCTGAAAAACTGCGAATCAAAGGAATTCCAAAACTGATTGCACATGGACAAGCCACCAATACGATTGCGAAAGCTCTCTGGTAGGCGGCACCCAAGTCGATAAAGTACCAGGCACTCAAAAAAGTACCGAGACTAGCGAGCAAAACAAAGCTGGTAAAGTAGGCTACAAACTGAAATGACTCTTCCTGGGTCCACCGCTGTTGCGACTGGGCTTGCTCAATGGTCTTTCCGACTCGCGTCTCACCCGCCACTTTTTGCGCTTCAACAATCATTTGATCGACACACAGTCTTGAACCAGCGAAAACTTTCTCGCCCTGATGCCGCAAGACCGGCGAAGACTCTCCACTTAGAACGGCTTCATCCAACACGGCCGTATTTGATAGCAACACTCCATCCACCGGCACAACTTCACCTCGCTGCACTCGGATGGAATCTCCAACCTGCAAGCGTCCCAAGGCGCGGATGTCGTCACCACTATCGGTGATCACACGAGCTTGCCAGACTCCAGGAATCAGCTGCACCCAGTGCCCCAGCTGAATATTGGCCACGTAACGCTTGAGAACAAAACGGCTCGATAAAATCAAAAAGATCACCACCGCCAATGAATCAAAATAAATATGTTTTTGGTCCGATAATAAAGAAACTAGGCTCATCCCCATCCCCAAGGACAAAGCTAAGCCAATGGGCAGGTCCAAGTTGAAGCGAAAAGAGCGAAGACTTTGGTACAATCCCAGCCAAATGGAAGAGGCGCTGTAAAGCAAAGTGGGAAGAACCAAAAAGAAACTGAGTTTATGGAAGAAGCGAGCAAACTCGGCATCGGCGCCCAAATAAACAGCCGTCGAGAACAGCATAATATTCCCGGCACAAACTCCGGCCACTGCTAGCTTTTTTAAATCGCTCTTGTAAACCTGACGGGCTGTCTCTTCGTGGGTATCAGCAGTGAGCGGGATCGCTTCAAACCCCAAACTCGAAATTCGTCCGATCACTTCCGGAAAGACCTGACTTTTTTGAGACCATAAACTGAGTTTATGACCACCACCGCTGAATTCGAAACCATTCAAGCTCGAAAGCCCCTCGATCTCTTTGGTGATTTTATGCACGCAATGATTGCATTTGATACCTTTCAAATAAAGGTCAAGGCGCTGCCCCTCTTGGCTTTTCTGCAAAAAGGGCTGCAAAGACTCCACCGAGGCTGCAACTGTACCGAGCATGAACGTGTTCCTTTTCTCTCAGAGTAAAGCAAATCCGATACCAACTATCTGGTTGTTCTATTCTAATAACCGAATGTCAAAAGACAAATGGTCTCAAAGGTTGGGACAATGTGTCCCTAGGCTCAATATTCCCTCTACGATAGGGCCTTGAATTGGCACCCTTTATGCTGTAGCCATAAAGTAATTAGGAGGACCTATGAATACCCCAAGCCCAATCACCGTCGAAGAGTACACAACACCCAGTCCCGAGTCGGTTGAGATCACTGAAAAGCTGCCAAAAATCTGGCAGATCATGAAAGATAAAGGCATTCGCCATATTTTGGTAAAAAATCAAAACGAAATCGTAGGTATTCTTAGTGAACGAGACCTCACCACCTTTTCACAAGCCGAAGGTTTCGATAAAATTGAAGCTCAAGATGTGATGTCAAGAGACCTAGTCACTGTCTCACCAGAGACTCCTTTGTACGAAGTGGCACTCAAAATGTCTGAAGAAAAAATTGGCAGCACCATTGTTTGTGATCCGTCCAATGATTTTGTTGGTATCTTCACTGCCACCGACGCCTTGAACGCTTTGGTAGAGGTTCTTCGCCACGATATTTGAGACTCAAAGACTCTGTCAGAGAGTATGTTGCCTGAACCCCAAGGGTGACTTGGGGACTTCAGACAAGCTGCCGCATCTCCTATTTTTTAAACAAATGTGGGTAGACCACCACCGGTGTGGTTGCCTGGCGAATCACATCGCGGGTCACACTGCCAATTAAATTGGCTTCTAAACTGTCGCTCTCAGTTCGCATAACGATCAAATCAAAATTCTTAGCTTCTTCGAGGACCACTTTACATACGCTGTCTAAACTCTCGGAAATCTTAGTGTCCAAGCGCTTTTGCGAGAGTGGATGGTCTTTAAAAGCATTAAGATATTTTTCGGTGGAATCTTTCGCCTTCTTCAAAAGATCCCCGGTACTGAAATCCGTTAAGCCATACAAGGCTGGTGCCCAGGCGATCTCCTCCACATCCACCATCGAGATCTTATGGAATAAGGTCAACTTTTCGACAAAAGCCAAACGGTGATCATCCAAAAAACCTTCGACAAATTTCTGCGATGATTCGCTGAGCTGGACCGGCATCAACGCCGAGTTCAAGGATTGTATGGTTTCACACTCAGGACCAATGGTAATGGTAGGCACCTTAGTTTTCAAAAGGAAACTCTCAGAGAAACTCCCTAAAAAGGTTCGCGACCAGCCCGATCGACCATGAGTGGCCAAAACCACGAAGTCAGGTTTTTGCTTATCTACATACTCCGTAAAAAGGGCCACCTCGGCACCTTGGGTGCTAAAGTGGTTTTCCAAGATGACAGTGGGCTGAGTCTTCACCTCTGCGAATTTCTCCTTCAGGTATCTCTCACACTCCCCTGCCATATTGGACTTCAGGGCGGACACATCAATGGGCTCAAAGTATTCCATGGTGGCTATAAACTCAGCACTCAACACATAAACCGGTTGAACTTCCACATCTCCTGTTATTTGAAACTGCTCGAAAAAGTGAGCCAATCGCTGGTCAGCTTGCTCTTGGCTGTCAGTTGGAGATATGGGCCAGATGACCTTTTTTACATTGGACATCTATTACCCCTTACTATTGTTTTTAACTTTATCTCTACGCTTGTCCAATTGCTTAACGAAATGGTCTTTGCACAGCTCTAAAGCTTTATGGAAATTGTGGGATTCGTGATCCGATATGATGTCCTCTCCCAAATAATGTGTTTGCATATGCACATGAAAAACACTTGGGGCAACTTTTGATAAAGTCACCTTTACTTGTCCCTCTTCATTGGACATATGTTTTGTTAAAATAGGTTGAAGCTCCTCGACCTCGGTGCGAATCGCATCGGTAATATCAAAATCACGGCTGGAAATATTAATCATACTACGTTTCCTTTCTAGCTGGTTAAGAGTTGGTTGATGTGGTGAACATCTGCAAATTCTAACATGAACTGGAAAGCTTTGTTCCACGAAAAGAGACCGACAATGTTTTGATCAGCGTCAATCACCACAGCTTGCTGCTGATCTTTTTTCAACATTTTTAGCAATACGGACTCCATCGAGTCTTCCAGAGAAACCACCAAGGGGTCCATACTCATTGCGTCTTTGACCGGCATACTCTGTCCACCATTGAATCCCGATATCTGTACAATGTCTTTGTCTGAAACCACACCCACAATACGACCCGCCTTTATAACTGGCAGGTTTTTCACCTGCTCATCTTTCATGATTCGCCATGCCTTCCATACAGGATCTTCAACGTCGACGGCTTGCTGCATTGGCATATAATGTTGCTTTATAGGTACAGATTTAAGCACGGAACACTCCTAGTCTCATGTCATTAAAGTGCAACCCCCGTACCAGCTTTCCCACCATAAACCGCTAGTATCTGAGTCAAATTGTCCCAAGGTGTGAGAAAAACTCACATTCTCTCTGAAAAAAGAGGTCTAGATCTGGCCCTATTTTTGAAATATAAATGAGTCAAGGAGGTGTACCCATGGAAAGAATCAACATTCATTTTTTAGGCGATGACATCAGTCAAGAGATCAAGGCAAAAATCAAAGCCAAAATTTCTTACCACATGGGAGATGCCCCAAGTGACGCCACCGCTTGCTGCTGCATCAGTAACGAAAAAGAAGGTTTCGCCTGCAACCTGCGAGTCCACTCCGCCAAAGGCCATGTGTATATTCATCGCGAAAGCAAAGACATGGATCATTTGCTTGATTTTGTTTACGACAGCATGAAGGACTCTTTTGAGAAGTGGCATAAAGACCCAGACCATTTCGCAAAGAGTCATCCGTTGGAAAAACTGCCCTGCAAGGGAGCCAGCCATCACAACTTGAAATGCCCCATCGGTGGCTATTCCCACTCCGAAGAAGGTTGAGACAAAAAGACCATTGACGAATGGTTCTATGAGTCGCAATGTCCTGCCATTCGCCCTGTGTACAAATAAGGGCAACAGGAGTTGGCACACGCTATGCAATAAGCCACAGTGTCACCAACAAGGAGGGGGAATGAAATTAGCAACAGGAATCATTATTGTTATGTTCGCAAACTGGGCAATGGCCAGCTTCGATCAACCAGAGGTATTTTCATCGGCACCCAGCGGCGTCTATGTCCCACAAGGTTTCGATACCAATGATAACGTTGAAATCTTTTTTGAAGGCGAGTTCGCAAACGCCTGCCACAAAGTGGGAATGACCACTCACACAGTCGATGAAGAAACCAAAAGTATCTATATAACTGACATGGCCTATTATTTTGGCGAATCCATTTGTGCCATGATGGTGGTGCCTTATCAAAAAGGCGTAAATGCTGGAATATTACATGAAGGTGATTGGAAAGTTTATTTTCGCCACTCTCGTGGAAACTTTGTGGAGTCTGGCTACGTGCCGGTTCGCACCACTGAAAATCCTCGCCCGGATGACCATCTTTATGCACCTGTGGAAAAAGTGAAATTCCACAACGGAGTCGATGGAACCCCCGCCAAGCTTGAAATTGTCGGAAAATTTTTCGACACTTGCTCTCGCGTGGACTACGTCAAAGTGTTTCAAAGAGCTGAAAGCAATGTGGTTGAAGTGTTGCCCATCGCCATTCGTGACCGTGGAGGTTGTGAAGAGGCGCCAGAAGGGATAGACTTCAAACATATCGTTAAGATGAAGGATTTGCGTCCTGGTCGATTTCTTCTTCACACTCGCGCCAACAATGGCCGATCTGTGAACGAAATCGTTACAATTCGCTAATCTAATAAAGGCTCAAGGAAGGAGACCCACCCATGAAGACGTTTGTTTGTATTGCCCTCACCCTGATTTTGGCCGGATGTGCCGCCTCAAGTTCCAAACAACAAAACCCTTCGTGGGCTGGGAAGATGCAAACCACAGCCAAATCCTTCCAAGAGCTTTTGCCGTTTTTGTATCACGAGGAAAAGTTCAACAGTAAAAAGAACGACAAGATCGTGCAAAAACGCATTATCAATTATGCGAAAAGCATTCACACTATCGACAAAAACTCAGCAAAAGGCTTTTTAGGTGACGACCCTTATGTGGTGCAAAGTATTGCTTCACTAAAAGAGTTAACCAAACGGTCTTTGGACTCTTTCAAACGTGGAGACAAAAAGACCTCGCGGATTCTTCTGAAGGCCACCACCAACACTTGTTTCAAGTGCCATACCCGTCAGAATGTAGGACCGCAGACCGTTTACTGGAAAAACTTCGACGTCGAGCAAGTGGAAACCAACGCTGTTGAAAAGGCCCATATTCTAGTTTCTATGCGCCAATATGAAGAAGCCAAATTGCATCTAAAGAAATTTTTAACGGAAAGTGAAGAGCAAGACCGATTTGACATCGCTTACGAAAATGCACTTCACTATTATCTGATGATCTCTTTGCGCGGGCAAAAGACCTTCCAATCGGCCTTGAATTTTTTAAATGCCAAGATATTGGTCATAAAAACACCCACAGAGCTTCATTACACTCTCAAGCACTGGCGCAAAGACCTTCAGCATTGGATCAAAAACAGAGCCAAGGTCAAGCCCACTCCCGAGTCGGCGCAAATGGTTTTGGCTCGAAACAAGAAACAATACAGTGAACGCAATTTGGTGAATGATCTTGTCGCAAGTTCATTGCTGCACCAATTTCTAATGACAAAGCCTGAGCCCAGCAAAAAAGCCCAAGCGTATCGCCTTCTTGGCAATGCCTACGACGAACTTATTGTTGAAGGTTTTTGGGATTTACCAGAGATCTACTATGAAATGTGTATCGAGTACTCTCCAAAATCTAACGATGCCAAACGCTGCTACAAATCCCTGAAGAGCAATGTTACCTTGGGGTATTCGGGTAGTCGCGGAACTATGGTTCCCTCACAAGAGTACGAACGACTCGAGCGTTTGCGTAAAAAAGCGGGTTTATAAAATCTCTTTCGGAAGGAGGACTCGAAAGCAAGAGTCCTCACTTTCAGGGTCGTAAAAAAGACGGCCGCCATGCCCTTCAATAAAAGAACGACAGATACTCAGCCCCAACCCAGTCCCTTGCCCCACGTCTTTGGTTGTAAAGAATGGATCGAAAATTCGCAGTCGGTTTTTTTCGTCCACTCCGGGGCCTGAGTCCAAAACCGACAAAATGATTTGCTCATCCTCATCGACCAATTCCAAACGAATCCAACTGTCTTTTAAGTTTTTCACGGCATCAAAAGCATTATTAAACAGATTGACCACCACTTGCCCAATCTCAGTTTCTCGGCCAAGGATAATCACCGCATGATCCAACCCCTTGGTCTCGAGATTCACATTATTTTTCAGACATTTTTGTACGGAAATCTCAAGGATATCTTCCACCAATTGGGTCAGATCGAATTTCTGCATCTCATCTTTTCGGCCATCCCGAGCGGAGTTTTTTAGGGCGCGAATGATCTTGGACATGCGGTCCACATTTTCGATCATTTTGATGATCGACTTGTGAGCAAACTCAGGCTCAAAATCTGCGCTTCCACACATCGTCAACAGCATCTCAAGGCGCCCTCGAATTGCCCCCAACGGGTTTCCCAGCTCATGGGCTATGCCAGCTGATAAGATTCCAATACTGGCCATCTTCTCGCTTTCTATCAAACGAGCTCGCTCGTCTACCAAGTTTTTTTCTGCCAATTTGCGGCTGGTGATATTGTAGCGAATGGCGATGTATTGTTCTAACTTTTCATTGTCACCATGAATTGGAACAATGGTGGTGTCCACCCAATAGATCTTTCCGGATTTGGATCGATTGCGCACCTCACCTCGCCAAACTTCGCCCTGGCTAATGCTCCCCCACATGTCTTTAAAGAAAGCGCCATCGTGGTAACCCGAGTTGATGAGAGCGTGGGTTTTCCCAACCAACTCTTCGCTGCTGTACTCGGAAAGGTCACAAAACATTTGATTCACATAGGTGATAACACCCTTCAGGTCGGTGATTGCAACAATGGCCGATTGGTTCAATGCGTGAAGTTGCTTCTCCCAATGTTTTCTCAGTGCAGAGAGCTCGGCAATATCAGCACTCATTATTTAATACACCAACTTGCGATTCTTTTTCTCTACGATATAAAGTGCGACGGTTTATTCCCAGGATCTGGGAGGCCTTCTCTTTTCGACCACCAGTTTTATCTAAAACCAAATTGATATAACGTTGGTTCAATTCTTCAATGGTGGGCCAGTCTTGAGTTGAGGATAAGAAGAAGTCATCCGATGTACCGGAATCCGAGGCGGCCTCTAAGTATGTGGTTGCAATCTCTTCATCTTGGCTCATCACACAAAGACGCTCGACCACATTTTCCAATTCTCTGACATTGCCGTTCCAAGGGTACTGAATCAACTCTTGCATTGCGGAAGCTGAAAACCGTTTTGCCACCGAATTATTCAAGCTGCTGTATTTTTCTAAAAAGTAATTGGCCAGCAAAGGGATATCATCTTTTCGTTGACGTAACGGAGGCAACTGAATCGGCAACACACTCAGGCGATAGTAAAGATCTTCACGAAACAATTCATCTTCAATCGCCTTTTGTAGGTTTTTATGGGTGGCCGTAACCACACGAACGTTGACATCTTTTTCACGATTAGCGCCCACCGGTTTTATTTTTCTCTCTTGCAGCACCCGCAAGAGCTTGGCTTGCAGAGCCATATCCAAATCTCCGATTTCGTCCAAAAATAGCGTTCCGCCATCGGCCTCTTCAAACAACCCTTTCTTGTCTGCAATTGCACCGGTGAAAGAACCTTTCATATGACCAAACAGTTCGGACTCTAAAAGATTTTCTGGAATGGCCGTACAGTTAATTGCCACAAAGGCTTTGTCGGCACGGCGACTGCGCTCGTGGATTGCACGTGCCACCAACTCTTTACCGGTTCCACTGTCCCCTTTGATTAAAACCGTAGATTGGGCGGGAGCCACTTTTTCGATGGTGTGGAAGACTTCAGTCATCACACGACTCTTGCCGATAATTTTTCCAAACTTCCAACCATTTTTTACACTTCTCTTTAAAGAGTTGTTCTCTTTTTTCAAAGAACGTAGGTGCATGGCTTTTCGCAAATTGACTTCGAACTCTGCCAATTTAAAGGGCTTTGAAATGTAAGAAAAAGCACCCAAGCGCGTGGCTTCAATAGCTGAATCGATTGAAGCATAGGCGGTCATAATAATTACAGGGATGTCAGGTGCTAATTTCTGCATTCTTTGCACGAATTCGACACCATCCATTTCAGGCATGTTTTGATCGGTGATGATGGCTTGGACATTCTGCAGGTCCGAGTCTTGCAATGTCTTAAAGGCTTCACTGGCGAGGCCAAAACTTTCACAGTTGTAGTTCTTGCTTGCGAGGAAATCTTCGACCATTTCTCGCATAGCACTATCATCATCGATAACTATAATTTTTTGATCAGTCATGGCCCACTCCTGTGGGTCCCTTTATTATATAAAATCGGCCATTTGCCAAGGTGGTTTATGGGTAAAGACCTCTTGATAATACTCACTATTTTTCAATTTCGAGGCGGACTCTGGGTCGAGAAACACTTTAACCCGTGGATGAAACTGTAAAACCGTCGCTGGCGAGTTAGCTGAAACCGGCCCTTCCACCATCTGAGCCACCGCCTCGGCCTTGCTTTCTCCGAAAGCCAAAAGGGCGATTTTACGAGAATCCATAATGGTTTGGATCCCCATGGTGATCACATGGCGAGGCACAGCTTCGAGAGAAGAAAACCCCTTAGCGTTCACTCGTCGCGTCTCCTCGGTCAGAGACTTCAATCGCGTGCGCGAACCAAGGCTAGATCCTGGCTCGTTAAAACCAATATGTCCGTCCTGACCCAATCCCAAAATTTGTAAGTCGATGGGTCCCCGTTGGTAGATTCTCTTTTCGTACTGTTCGCACTCCTTAGCAATGTCTTCGGCTTGGCCGTCGGGAATCTGCACCTGGTCGCCTCGCAGTTGCAAAGGTTCTAAGAAATGTTTTTGCATATATTGGGCGTAAGAGCTCGGGTGATCAGACGCAATTCCCACATACTCATCCAAATTGAACGATGTGATTTGACTGAGGTCGACGTCTTCGTTTTTTACATACTGAACAAATTTTTCATACAACGGCAAAGGTGTATTGCCTGTAGCCAATCCCAATACCGACTGCTTTTTTTGCACAACCTGGTTCTTTAACAATCGAGCCGCCATATCGCTGGCTTCTTCTGAGTTTTTACAAATGATCACTTCCATCACACACCTCTTGAGAAAGGCAACAACCCCACTTCAACAGATTTCGCAAAAGGGTCTATTTTATGTTTGGCAAATTCCACGAAACTCATCCCTGGATTTTGCAATAAGGGCAAAAGGTCCACCGCAAACAGTTGGTGAGTGTTTCGATCCACATCACGGGCATCAAAAAAGGTGGCGTTTGATGCCAACCGCCCCAAAGTGGCAGCGGCGTAGTCTTTGCCACCCTCGGTTTGACTTTTATGACAAGCGATCAATTCTCCGACCAGTGGTGCATCGTTAATAGGAAGAACTATTTTTTCTGAGTCCGGCAACCAATCCAAACCCCGCCACACTTCACAGCCATAAAACTCTTTGGGACTGTACTGGAGTTCTCTTAAACACTCGACCAGATGCCCCACCACAGAAACATGGGTCAAATGTTTATCAAAAGGGTTGTGAGTGTAGATCGCCTGCGGTTTTGTTTTCGCAAGCAATTCTTTGAGCTGTTCGAAAAACTTTGGGTTCCATTGATTCTTGATCTCGCCACTTCTGAAACCCAACATTTGGATTCCAGCATACTGGCCTTTCTTAGCCGACGCCAGTTGCTCTTGAGTCCGCAACTCAACCATCTCGGAATCCGTCAAATCTTTATAGGAGCCGCTTCGTGCACTGCCCCCACCTGTCGTGCAAGTGACACCAAAAAAATGTTTTTTATTCGACTCAAGGCCTTGCAGAATTCCGTGGCCTGCCATCACCTCAAGGTCATCAGGGTGAGCCCCCACTCCTAAATGGGTGCAAGACGCATAGACCTCATCCATTGATTGATGGGGTGGTAAAAAAAGACTGAGAGGGCCGTTATCCATACTTCACTCCAGACAACATGATGCCATCAATTGTGGAGCATGGGAAGTCCCTGACTCACAACCTACGAAAATTGCATATTCAAATAGGGCGTCCAGACTTCGTCGCGTGTCTTGATCCGAGCCTTCATGTCAAACTGCGGGCTCCATTTCAGAGGAGCTGGTTTGTTCAACAGAGGCATGCTGGCCTCTTTCGGTGTTCGATTGCCCTTTTTATGATTGCACTTATGGCAAGCCGCAACCAAGTTCTTCCAACTCTTGGGGCCTCCACGAGAAACCGGTAACACGTGATCCAAGGTCAAATCTTTGTAGGCAAAGGTATCCCCACAATACTGACACTGATGCTGGTCACGAATAAAAATGTTTTCTCGGCAAAGACGCACGCGTCGGTAGGATTTCGGCTTAATATAATAGCGGAGTCTCAGAACCGCCGGAGCCGAATAGTTGTGGCGAACAGATCGAATCAGCACTTCATGTGATTCAAGGATATCGACTTTATGTTGGAACCAGAGAATCATGGCACGCTGCCAGGTCACCACTTGCAGTGGCTCATAGGTGGCATTAAGTAACAAGACTCTTGGAAAGTTTAGATGGCTAGGAACCCACCTCCTTGTTAAAGCCTGGGGCTTTTTTCTAGGATCGCCTTTGTCCGCATTGCTGCACAAGTCTAGTTTAAACAAAGGTCCATCTATCCTAGTTATAATTATAGGTTATGGGCCTGTAAGGCACAACAGAAGCCGCGAAGAGGCCCGTAGAGCCTTTTCGCTTGCTTCAGATTGAGAATAACGAGGTATTTTAAGATTGTGTTTAGATTCTCTGTGTTAGGAGCGATTATTATCACGAGAAGGAATTAGACCTTTCCCCGTGGTGATCAGGGTCCGAACCCAGTAAGAAAAACTGTCTTCTGGACGCAAATCATTGGTTGTGATTCGCATCCCTTTTTCTTCCAAATAGTTGGCCAACTTCTTTGCACTGGTACGACTGTCTTTGTCGTGTTCGAACTTCACTCCAAAACCAATAGCGTCAACACGCTCGTGAATAATCGCCTCTCCGACAAATTTGCAGTGAAGTTTGTGGTTGAAAGGGATCTCTATATGCAGCTTTTCACCATCAACTGGATGGATGTCCGATTTTAAAAACAGACCGTTCTCAGAAAAGTTCGCCACTGTTCCCGCTGTCATCTCGGTGGTGGTTAAATCACGCCAATTGCATTTAAAGTTGGTTTTGTATCGATCTTGTATCTCCCACCATCGCATCCTTCGATTGAAGTAAATATTTCGAACCGCTGGAATTAAGAAGTAAGTCACCACCGAAATATTGACTAAGTAAACCAAAATCACTGGCAATAAACTGATGGAGCCCGCTTTTGCCAAGTACCCTGTATAGCTAAAATAGAACAATCCCGAAATCGCCAAAAAATAAACAAAGAAACTCCAGCGCTGACAGGCATAAATTGCAATTCCAGCGACAACGGGAGCCACAATAATAACCCAATTGCGCATGAGATACCCAGGGCTCATAGCAAAAACAAAATACTCCATAACATTTGTTTTTTGAATCACAGCATTCAAAATGATGTTGCCGATGGGGGCAAGAAAGTGCAGGCCAGCTAATATGACCAGAGCCCAAGGTCGTCGACGCATCCTAAAAACCCTTTTGTCGTGTCTTGTCAAAGTTCATGCCTTAATTATTCTACACTCCCTACTCTATATCAAGACGCCACGGTGAAATGGTCCAGGAACCTCGGGTTCTTCATCACAAAATTAGATGACGAAGTATTGCTGACCACAGCAGTGTAACCTTTTGCTGGGCATCGTTTTTAGTGTTACCGCTGGCTCACCACTCTTTACCAAAGGACAAAAAATGAAAAATTTCCTCTCAATGGGATGGCTTATATCGCTCTTCTTTCTTGCTCCCGCCCATGCCACAGACACTCATTATATCAATCCTGCGATGCCGATTCTGCAAGGAACACAACTTCCCGCTCAACTCGATTACTTAACTCTACAGGCACTTCACGAAGGTGTTTACACCGGCAATCTTGTGGCCAAACAAACGGGACAATCGCCTGAAACTCTAAACGCGGACACTCTAACTGTGCAACTGCGCTACCAAGAAGACGGTATTTACGCCGAGTTTACAAACTCCCAGGATACAACCATCATTCTTGAAAATTCTGCAGGACAAAGCTGCCCACTCACGCTCGATAAAGCCCACGCTCTCACTTTCGTAAGCAAAAATGCCTCATACGCGAATGGTGGGTCGATCATCGAAGATGGTCGAATGGAACTGGCTTTTGACTTCACAGACCGAGCCAATTGTCGATGGCTGAGCCGTGGAGAACTTAAGCTTGCAATCAACCCCAGTTCGAAACAAGTAGACTCCCTGTCTTTTTATATACCGATTACGTTGGTTTATGGCCCTGTGAAATACTGTGCCGACCTCAGTTGTCCGGCGGAATACATTGATACTATTGGATTTAGTTTCTCGGCACAAAAAACCGCAAACTGAAACATTTTTCATTGTGAGTCCCACCACATAAAGGCACAATAAGTCTATGGATCAGTGGGACTTACAAACACTCAAACTGCCGCTCAAGTTTACATGGAAAATCTCGCGCGGAGAAAGCAGCGAAAAGTTGATTTACTTTCTCCGCATGCAAACAGAAGGTCTCTCTTCGGTTGGTGAAATGGCGGGAATCACAGCGGACCCACAAAAAGCCGATGCATTGATTGAGCTATTTCATGAACTCAAGGATCAAAAATTTAATTCTTGGGAAGACCTACAAAACCTCAACATCCCCTCCCATCTAAAATTTGGAATGAGTTCGGCGTGGACCCATTTCCAAGCCATGGCCAACGGGCAATCCCTACACCAGCACCTCGAATTGCAAGACACGACTCCCATTGAAACTTCGTTTTCATTGCCGATACTGCCTCTTGATGAAATCGCCCCA
>CBDUOS010000101.1:0-13203 GCA_965368905.1 uncultured Bdellovibrionales bacterium
GAGCTGAATTCATCGCTTACTCAAGGGGTGTGGCCTATCACTCTGCGGATGGCATGAACTGGCAACAAACAAATTTGCAAGTCAACGGGCAGCCGAGTCCCGACCTGAACCTCCGGCACCCAGCCTTCCACCCCGACACCGGAAAATATGTTGGTTTCGAACAGGGTTTTAATGGGTCTTATGAACAAACCCAGTTTTTCTATAGCAATGATGGTTTTAATTGGACAAGAGTCGACAAGGCCACAGCCGATGTACCTCAAGCACCACACCCTATCCGGGGCATAGCCGTTGGATATTTGAAGAACTGTAATTGAGTCCTGGTAAGCCTTAACTTAATTCTTCTCTCTAAAAGGCTTTCTCAAAAGACAACTGTAAATCGGCTGCCCTTTTTGCAAAAATAGAGATTCGAAGTGAGTGACAAAGTTCTTATCTTTGCGAAACGAGTTGTGCAAATCCTCGGTGTAAAACTCCATCACAAAAGGTCCTTGGCGAAATCTTTTTACAGACCATAGAAAATAATCATGATCATCTGTTTTAAAATCAACCCAACCACCAGGTCTCATCACCGAATAAAGATCCAATAAAAACTTTTTCTGAATCAATCGATTTTTATTGTGGCGCTTTTTCGGCCATGGATCAGGGAAGTGAATGTAAACATTGTTCAACTCTTCAGGGCCAACCAACTTTATAATGTTTTCGGCCCGAAACCGAGCCATTCGACCATTGGTACAGCCAGCTCGTAAACTACGACGGATGGATTGCACCAAAGTTTTAAATTTAAGTTCAAGGCCAAGAAAAACCCTTTCAGGATAATTTTCCGTGATCTGAGCAAAGTGAGTTCCATTGCCTGTTCCAATCTCTAGATCAAAGGGTGTGTCTTCGGAGGTCTGAAAAACCTGGGAACGCCAGTTTCCTTTGTACTGAATGGCTTTTTCATCAAAAGACCAATCTTTAAATTCATTGAACATTTGCTCGACATAAGGGTTTACATCGCAAACCTGTGATCGGGTACGCAGCTGACGGCCCTGAAAGGGCATGGATTCGGTTGAAAAGTTTTCCATAAAGTCTACTTATCAAAAGGCCATCGTACAGACAATGGACCTTGAAAAAAAGAGAGTGGGATTGATATTCAAATCCATTCGTGATTATAGTGGCTCCACGTTCTTAGAAGGTGTTTTATATGATTCGTTTTCTCCTTATATTTCAAGCTGTTACCTTTATTTCTACGCTCTCTCTAGGGGCTCCCTTGCAGGGCCACAAGATGATGGTAGCCACCCCCAACCCTCTTTCTGCCCAAGTGGCTGAAGAACTGATCAAAAAAAATGGAAATGTGGTGGACGTGGCCGTCGGAATCGCACTCACCCTTGCAGTGACCAACCCTCGCCATGCCTCGCTGGGTGGAGGAGGCTTCGCCATGGTCAAAATGGGCAAAGAACCTGTGCGTGCCTTGGATTTTAGAGAAACGGCTCCCGAAAAATTTCACAAGGATTACTATAAAAACCTCCCCAAAGAGGCCTCTCGAACTGGTCCCCACGCTATTGGAGTTCCAGGAATTCCCGCCGGCTTGTGGGCAATTCACAAAAGATTTGGCAAGCTTCATTGGTCTCAACTTTTCGATATACCAATCCGACTGGCTGACAAGGGTCATCCAATCACTGGCGAAAACGTGCAACGTTCGGCAATGGCCAAAGATCTTTTCAATGCTGCTGGGAAAAAATATTTTCTCAATAAAAAGGGGCAACCTTATAAGCCAGGACAACGGGTGATTCAGAAACAGTTGGCCAAGGCATTAAAATTGATGCGCAACCGAGGAATCACTCCGTTTTATGAAGGTAAGATCGCACGCGACATCGTCTCGACCATCACTAAAGAGGGTGGCGTGATGTCACGCAAAGATTTGGCTCAATACAAAGTGCGCTGGTTGGATCCCATCAAGTCCCAATTCAAGGGGCACGATCTTTACTTGATGCCTCCACCGTCCAGTGGTGGTTTGTTGATCGCCGCCAGTTTGAAAATGGCAGAAAAATTGAAGATGGAAAAGTTGGAGCCTTTGAGCACACTTGAGTTCCACTATTTTTCTGAAATCATGAAGATCAATTTTCGCAATAGAAATTTATTGGGAGACCCCGACTTCGTAAAAAATCCCACGGCTCCTTTTCTAGACGAGAAAAAGATTGATCAATGGGTCGCTCGTATCAAGCCCGACAAGATCTTAAAAGTTGAACCCGTGAATAGCGTGGAGTTTCAAGAGTCCAATCAAACAACCAACTTCAGTGTTTTGGACTCTAAAGGCAACGGTGTAGCTATGACCATTACATTGAATGGAATTTTTGGCTCGAAGATTGTTACCAACACCTATGGCATAGCCCTCAACAATGAAATGGACGACTTCACCACCCGCCCTGGAGAGGCCAATTTGTTTGGCCTAACTCAAGGCAAAAACAACTATGTAGAGGCTGGCAAAAGACCTCTCAGTTCAATGTCGCCCACCTTGGTTGGTAAGAACGGCAAAATTGTAATGGCCTTGGGTGCCCCTGGTGGACCCAAGATTATTACCGGCGTTCTACAAACACTCTATCGAGTCCTCGCCCAAGACTTCAACATGGAAGAAGCCATCCATGCTCCCCGAGTGCATCATCAATTTAAACCTGATGTTGTTTACATCGATGAAAAGAAGCTTCCACCTCTTTCTATTAAGGCATTGCAAGACCTCGGACACACTGTGGAAACGGGATGGGGTGCTCGTGTTAATGGAGTCCGTGTGAACGAAAAGGGCTTTCTCGAAGCGGGATTTGATTACCGGTCAGAGGGTGGAGCTGGCGGACTCTAAGTTTAAGTCGGCTCAACAATCTCAGGCGGCTCTTCAGCATCGGTCAACTCGTTCAACGACATCTTTCTAAATGCCTTGAATTTCTCTTGTCGTACAGGGCAGTCTGCCAAATTACAAAACTGACAATACAGTCGACGACAGGGATCGATGTGAAAATGGAACTCCCCTGAGAACTCATAATTGGAAAAGATCGTTCTCTCGTAAACATTGGTATTGTCATGAGCCTCTTCCACACTCCAAAATTCTGGAACGACCACGTGGGCATCAATATGGTGAAAACGTCCCGATCGCATCACTCGCAGATGATGCACTTGAATGATTCCTGGCTGCGGGTTTTTATTGATCACCTCTTGAATTTGCTTCAATACTTCGGGATGCTCTTCATCCAATAGACCGCCAATCGCCTTGCGAATCAGGGCATAGGCCTCTTTGATAAGATGCAAACTCACCAAAACTGCCAAAACTCGATCGATCCATGTCAACCCCGTCAAGATCACTAAACCCAAGCCTGTGACCACTCCGGCGGTTGTCCAAAAATCTGCCATTAAGTGCCGACCACTAGCTTCTAGGGCCAATGAGTGTCTTCGTTTTCCCGTCATCTTCAAGTAAATTCCGGTAGTCAAGTTGAGAACGGCTGTTCCTGCCAATAAGGTTAAACCCGTTTCAAGAGATGTGAGTGGGCGGCTTTCGTAGAAAGCCTGTACGGTTTCCACCAAAATCATAAAGGCCGCAAACGCAATCAGTCCCCCTTCGAGCGCTGCCGACAAATACTCCATCTTACCGTGACCATAAGGGTGATCTTTATCCGCAGGCTTTGCAGCATATAAAATTACAAAGAATGCGATCACAGAAGCCAAAACATTGGCAATACTTTCCATCGCCTCAGAGAAAAGAGCCTGAGACCCCGTCATTCGAAAGGCGACAAATTTGATATAAAAAATCAGAGCCGCAACGACGATCGATGTGATGGCCGCCCATTTAATCATAGGGTCCAATTCTCTTTTCAACTCAGACATAAGCTCTCCACGGTTTCGTCAGTTTTTCTAAGAAACCCAAGCGTCTTGCAGAAAGTCCAAAGTGATTTCCCGGAAACTCAGTGTAGCTGTGCTTCACCTTGGCGTCCTTAAGAACTTTTGCAATTTGTCGCGTTCCAAATTGTAAAGAAAAATTGTCGTACTTTCCAACATCCAGATGAATCACTTTTCCATCAAGGTTTTTCTTGCGTGATTTTAAAAACCGAACCGGATCATGCTTTAGCCAGTCTTGCCAAAGAGAAGTCTTAATTTCTCCAGTATGCAGGTCAATTGGAAATTCCAAAAAACCTTTCTTGAATGCTTTTGTGGGCGAGTAGCAATGGGCCATTGCCACAACATTCGCCAAATTAAAAAAAGATTTTTTGTCTTGTAACTCCCCGGCATCCAACATTTTCTGCAAATCTTTAAACGATTTGAATTTTAACAGCTCCGGAGCCGCATGAAACAATTCAGGCAAAAGGCTGGCTTCAAAATAGCTATCCGGCGCTGCTGCAAAGGCAATTCCAAATGGAGAGTTATTTTCGCTAATCAAAGACAAAGCCCCATAACCTCCACTCGATCCACCCATGACGCAACTATGATTGCTAGTTGCACTGACGGGAAGTTGGTCTTGAACAGCTTGAATTAAATCTTTTCGGATGTAGTCACTGTAATTTCCACAGCCAGCAGAATTGATAAATTGCGAACCACCCCAATAAGTGGTTGCCTCAACAAAAACATGAACCGCATGGGGGTAGATTCCCCTAGCCACTCCGGCATCCAGTTTCTGGATAAAATTTTGATCCAGGGCTTTGACCTGAAACTGATTAAAGCCTGTAGAGAAGTATCCGGAAAGATGAAAAATGACGGGGTACTTCTTTTTATTCCCCTTAGGCACCAACACGTAGTTATGCCGACGAGTGGGATCTCCCAAAGGATTGTCGCGAAGAGCCCAGCTTTCGAGGATCAAATTCGCAAAGTCATGTTTTTTCAGGGAGAATGGTAGCTCGAAGCTTTCAATTTGGCTTTTCGATTTCATAGCCATATTAAGCTTTAAAATCTCAAAATTGTCATTCTCATTGTGCATAAATGTTGTTATATCTCTTTGATAACACGAGGAATTCCATGAACACTTTGCATGATCCGCTAAGAAATGAAATCGCTCAACTTGTGAGTGAACAAATTGATAGTTGTTTTCAAGTGTCTTTAAGTAAAGACGAGATTATTAACGACTTTGCAACTGTTCCCAATATGAAAATGGGACATATGGCATTTCCTTGCTTCAAGCTTTCCAAACAACTGAAAAAGAATCCCAAAGAAATTGCAGAAGCTTTGGCTAGTCAATGGAACGCCGTCGAGACCACAGAAGAAGTGAAAGCCGTTGGCCCTTACTTGAATTTCTTTTTTAAAGCGGATTTTTTAGGAAAATCTGTTCTTTCTCCTATGGGCGAGGGTTCTTATTTTAAAATCCCCCAGTCCAACGAAAACCCTTTCTTAATTGAGTACTCCCAACCCAATACACACAAAGAGTTGCATGTGGGCCACATGCGAAACTTGTGTTTCGGGCACTCATTGATCCTTCTTTTCCAATATTGTGGGAACAATGTAGTGTCTTGCACCTTTCCAGGAGACGTTGGAACCCATGTGGCAAAGTGCCTATGGTTCTTAAAATATCACAACCAAGAATCCGTACCCGAACAAAACAAAGGTGAGTGGTTGGGTCAAATGTACTCCGCCGCCCATAATAAATTAGAAGACGAAAAAGGCTCTGCAAAAGAAGAGGAAAACCGAAAGCAGCTCACTGAAATCTTACAACAGATTGAGAAGAAGCAGGGTGAGTTTTTTGAACTCTGGAAACAAACCCGCGAGTGGTCCCTGGAACTGATGCAGACAGTTTATGACTGGGCCGGCGTGAGTTTCGATAAGTGGTACTGGGAGTCTGATGTTGACTCAGATTCTGTCAAACTGATCAAAGGACTTTACGAAAAAGGACTACTGATCGAAGACCAAGGTGCTTTGGGGATAAATCTGGAAGAAGAGAAATTAGGCTTCGCCATGTTCCTCAAGTCGGATGGTAACGGACTTTACTCAACAAAAGATTTAGAGTTGGCCCGTCGCAAGTTTGCCGAATACAACCCACAAGAAAATATCGTAGTGGTTGATTTACGTCAGGAGCTGCACTTCAAACAGGTCTTCACTGCTTTTGGCAAATTGGGACTTGGCGACCCCAACAAATGTCGCCACTTGAAATATAATTTTGTCGAGCTCCCTGATGGCGCAATGAGCTCACGCAAAGGAAATATTGTTCCCATCACCGAGCTTATTGAAAGTATGTGTTCGACCATAAAAACTGAATACCTTGATCGCTACCGCGACGAGTGGAGCCAAGATGAAATAGAAGATACTGCCAACTCTGTGGCACAAGGTGCGATCATGTACGGCATGAATCGCATGGACCCCGCTAAGAAAATTGTCTTCGATATGAAAGAGTGGTTGCGCTTGGATGGCGAGTCCGGTCCTTATATCCAGTATTCCCATGCCCGCATTTGTTCTCTTCTAAAAAAATTTGGGCAGGACAGTTCCGGGCAACCTGATTGGTGTCTACTCAAACACGATGCTGAAGTAGAGTTAATGATTCACTTGAGTCTGTTTAACTACTCCATGTTCAAGTCTCTGGAAAGCTACAAAACTTCAGGAATTTGCAATTACCTTTATGACCTTGCCAAACTCTTTAATAGTTTTTACCAAGCCTGCCCAATAGGTAAATTGGAAGACGAAAATCTAAAAACAGCTCGCTTAGCGCTGGTAACAGCGGTACGCTCGGCTTTGGCACAGGGTCTGTCTTTACTTGGCATCCCCGCTCCGTCTAAAATGTAGTACGTGAAGATATTTACATTATTCTTTTCGATGATTTTTCTCACATCTTGTTGGAGCGAGAAAAGCATGAATCACAAAGGAGCACATATGAGAATTACGACCATCAGCTATTCTGGTTCAAACCCTTCTATGGGCCCTCACAATACTAAGAGTTCTCGCTCTATCAATATGACGAAATACCAAAAAGAAGCAGAGGATTTTTTAGATAACACCATGGTCAATGGTGTGATCAGTATGCGTGATTACATTCAACTTCACGCAGACAAGAAGTCTGATGAAATTCAAAAAGTACATACAGCCTACCAACATGAAGACCTCGCTTCTGGAGAAAGAATCATAGATCTCAACATTGGAGTCGAAGGCCAGCCGACAGTCAGTCTTCACGATCTACGTACATTTTCATTGACCGGAACAGGATTTAATAATTTTGACAAATTGATTAAAGAAAAAGGGTATGTCGAACAAGAGCCCTCAGTATATGAATTGCAAGACGAGATCAAACCAATCGAGACCACTATTGAGCCACCAACCGAAAACAAAGAAGAGCCAATCAACTAACAATTCTTTATGACGCTGCTAGAAAAGGAACGGCGTACCTTATTTGCGGCGTTCGGTGGAGCGGGATTTGATGTCGACGTTTTCATCTTTGATAATGGTGAAGGTGACCTTGTTGCGGCCACCTTCTTTGGATTCGTAAAGACCGTGGTCGGCGTGTCGGACCAGTGAACGTCCGTCCATCATCGACTTTCCGTCTGCAATGACTGTACAGCCCATTGAAGCCGTTAACTGAATTTCGTCGTCTTCGTGTTTGAATGTATGGCCTTCCATCGTCTTGCGCAAACGCTCGCAAAAAAGTTTAGCCCCTTCGGTCGTAGTTTGCGACAAACAGATTAAAAACTCGTCTCCACCATACCGGGCACCAAAATCATGGGTTCGAATATTGGCGCGAATGATTTTTCCGACTTCGGCTAAAACATGGGATCCGAAGAGATGATCATGGTTATCGTTCACACCTTTGAAATGGTCCATATCTAGCATGATGGCAGCCACGCCGTGGCCATAGCGCCGGGCCCGTTCAATTTCTTGGTCCATCTTTTCATAGACAGATCGCATATTGTAGAGACCTGTCAGATCGTCAATCTCTACTAACCCTTGCAGCTTGCGATTGGCAGAGCGAAGATCGTCCTGTAATTTCTTCACCCGCAGCTGGGCCCGCACCCTGGCCATCAACTCTAAGCCGGAGAAAGGTTTGGCAATGTAATCGAGGGCTCCAGCATCTAGTCCTCGGATCACATCATCCGTGGCTGTGTTAGCAGTCACAAAAACGACGGCTGCTGTGTTTTCTTTATTTTTCAAAAGTTCAATGGTTTCAAGACCATCCATGCCGGGCATGTTCACATCCAAAAGAACAAGATCGGGTCGATAGCTATCGAGGAGGGATAGACCCTTCTCGCCCGAAGTCGCCGCCTCAACCAAGTACCCTTCCTTTTCTAAGAGTCTTTGCACGATCTTCAAATTGTCAGGATCGTCATCAACGAGAAGAATTTTCTGGTCCAATTCCATTAAAGTCCCTTTGTCCTAAGCTCGATTCAACTGTGCTGAGGTTGTCGGAGTCATAACCTTTATTTTATGTGTCTGTTGCAAAAATATCAGTAAAAACTCGTGTTTAGTGACTTGAGTCTAGGTCGTGAGATTGCTAGTATGCCGCTCAATGTTTACTCATCCACAACTCGAAACAAGTCCTGGAAGAGGATCGGGGAAAGACCATGTCATACAACCACACATCCATTGATTCGAAATGGCAAAAAGCCTGGGAAAACCAAGAGGCCTTTGTCGCCGAATACCCTTCAAAAAAACCAAAGTTTTACGCACTCGATATGTTTCCCTACCCCTCTGGGAGTGGACTACACGTTGGTCATATGGCGTCTTACACGCCCACTGATGTGGTAGCCCGTTACAAAAGACAAAAAGGTTTTAATGTTTTACACCCCATGGGTTACGACGCTTTTGGGTTGCCTGCCGAACAGTACGCGATCCAAACCGGTGTTCATCCCGCCAAGACAACACAAAAAGCCATAGACAACTTTCGTCGCCAATTGAAAAGCTTTGGTTTTAGTTTTGATTGGTCTTGCGAGGTCGCCACTTGCGAACCTGATTTTTACAAGTGGACCCAATTTATTTTCTTAGAATTATTTCGCAAAGGGCTGGCTTACCAAAAAGAAGTCCCAGTGAACTGGTGCCCGGCTTTAAAAACTGTACTCGCTAACGAAGAAGTGGTCGACGGCAAAAGTGAACGAGGGGGACACCCCGTAGTTCGCAAACCCATGAAGCAGTGGATGTTAAAGATCACAGATTATGCCGACCAGCTGTTAATGGGACTGGATAAAATTGATTGGCCCCAACGAACCAAAGAGGGGCAGCGCAATTGGATTGGCAAAAGTGTCGGAGCCGATATCTTTTTTGGAATTGAAGATTTTGATAAAAATCTAGAAGTCTTCACCACTCGACCTGACACTCTGTTTGGAGTCACCTTCATGGTGATTTCCCCTGAGCACCCTTTCGTCGAACAGATCACCACCGAAGAACAAAAGGGCGCTGTTGAAAAGTATGTGGAACAGGCCTCTCACAAATCTGAGCTTGAAAGAAAATCCAATACCGAGAAAACCGGTGTTTTCTCTGGAGCCTATGCCGTCCATCCGATCACCAATAAAAAGGTGCCCATTTGGATCGCCGACTACGTTTTGATGGACTACGGAACAGGAGCCATCATGGCCGTTCCCGGACACGACGAACGGGATTTCGAGTTTGCAACAAAGTTTGAGATTCCAATCCTGCGAGTTTTAGAAAGCGAAGAAGAGCTTCCTTTCATGGGAGATGGGAAAGTTTGTAACTCCGACTTCTTGGACGGACTTGATAAACAGTCTGCCATTGAAAAAATCACCACCCACATTCAAGGAAAAGGGCTGGGTCACAAAACCATACAATTCAAGCTGCGCGATTGGTTATTTAGTCGCCAACGTTACTGGGGTGAACCCTTCCCAATTTTACATAAAGGAGGCAAGGCTCTAGAGATTCCCTTAGAAGAACTCCCCGTGGTCCTCCCTGAGGTCGCGAATTACGAACCAACAGAAGATGGACGACCTCCGTTATCGCAGAACCAAGACTGGGTGAACTACAATGATGGCGAAAGAGAAACCGACACCATGCCGGGCTCAGCCGGCTCATCATGGTATTTTCTCCGATATTTTGATCCGAAGAACTCAAAGATGTTTGCCGACCCCGAAAAGCAACGCTACTGGATGCCCGTAGATTTGTATGTGGGCGGGCCTGAGCACACGGTTGGCCACCTGCTTTACTCTCGGTTTTGGACAAAAGTTCTTTACGATGCCGGACTATGCCCCGTCGATGAACCCTTCAAAAAATTGGCTCACCAAGGGATGCTTCTCGGTTTGGACGGTGAAAAAATGTCTAAGTCTCGCGGCAATGTGGTGAACCCCGATGAAGTGCGTGACCAATACGGTGCCGATGCCCTTCGTTGTTTTATTTTATTTTTAGGCCCAATGGATCGCGATAAACCTTGGAATCCCAACGGGATCAACGGGGTTCGTAAGTTTTTAGAGCGAGTTTGGCGCCTTTGTGTGAGCGAAGATGGTGAATATTTGGGTGAAGACTCCACACCTTCAGAGGCCCTCAACAAGTTACTTCACAAAACCATCGAAAAAGTCGGTCGTGATATCGAGAACTTGGATTTCAATACCGCCATCAGCGCTTTGATGATTTTAGTCAATGAGATGTACAAAGAGAACAGCCACTCCAATCAAGCTCTTGAGATTTTAATTCAATTGCTAACTCCTTTCGCCCCTCATCTTAGTGAAGAGATTTGGTCGACAATGGGTAAAGAGGGTTTTGTATCACTGGCCCCGTGGCCCTCATATGACGAAAAACTGATCGGTGAAGATAGCGTCAGCATCGCTGTACAGGTTAATGGCAAGAAAAGAGGAGTCATTGAGGTCTCAAAAGAAACTGAGCAGGACCAAGCTATGGAAATGGCTCAAGAAATCGAGGCTGTAAAAAATGCCATCGGGGATGCAACCATCCGAAAAATTATTTATGTTCCGGGTAAGATCCTGAATGTGATCGCGAAATAGGAGACCCATGAACTGGTCCGAGTGGAATCTAGACAAAGCCAAAGAATTGTACGGGATTGACACCTGGGGTGCGGGCTATTTCGATATCAATGACAACGGGAACCTGATCGTCTGTCCCCAGGGGAAAGAAAAATCCCACGTGGATTTACTGGAACTGACGGAGGAACTGCAAGAGAGAGGCATTCGCTGTCCCATGCTTTTGAGATTTCCTGATATCACCTATGAACGAATCAAGTTGCTCAACCAATGCTTTGCCAATGCCATTGAAAAATACGAATACACAGGTAGCTATCAAGGGGTATACCCCATTAAGGTGAATCAGCAACGTCACTTGATTGAAGAGATTGTAGAAATTGGCGAAAAATACAACTTGGGTTTGGAGTGCGGAAGCAAACCAGAGCTGCTTGTGGTTCTTGCTATGATGACCAATCCACAAGCTCTGGTTTTGTGTAACGGCTTTAAAGATCAAGAGTATATTGAAACGGCCATTCTTTCTCGCAAGCTTGGGCGCAACACGATCATCGTTGTCGAAAGATTAGAAGAGCTCGAGATGACTCTGAATGCGGCCAAAAAATTCAATGTGGCTCCCAAAATTGGACTGCGAGCCAAGCTACAGTCCAAAGCCTCTGGTCGATGGGTGGATTCTGCTGGGGCACGATCCAAGTTTGGACTCACCACTTCAGAAATTTTCAAAGCGTTTGAAGTTTTAAACAAGAGCAAACAGCTGGAAGCCTTGGACTTGATTCATTTTCACATTGGTTCACAGGTTCCCTCCATCAAAACAATTAAAAACTCTCTCAAAGAAGGAGCCCAGGTCTACTCTGAACTGGTACGCCTTGGAGCACACCCACGATATTTAGATGTGGGTGGTGGCTTGGGTGTAGATTACGATGGTTCAGCCGCCTCGGACAGCTCTGTGAATTACAACGTTCAAGAGTACGCCAATGACGTTGTCTCGATCATCAAAGATGTTTGCGATGAAAAAAAAGTCAGCATGCCACAAATTGTGACCGAAGCTGGTCGTTCGATGGTGGCGCACCACTCGGCCCTGATCTTTGATGTGATCGGATTGAATCGAGTGGAAATGCATGATGCACCACCGGCGGTGACGAAAGAAGAGCACAAAGTTTTAAAAGAGCTCAAAGAGATTTATGAAACACTGGATTTGGACAATGCCAATGAGTACTACCACGATCTCACTGACATCCATGAAAACTCGCTGCAACTGTTTACCTTCGGCATGCTCTCTTTAGCTGAGAAAGCTAAAATCGAGCAGTATTTTTGGTCGATCACGACTCGCATGTGCAAAATGTTAGAAAACAATAAAGATCACGAAGATCTCTACGCTCGCTTGCGTACTCTTTTGTCAGACACTTACTTTTGCAACTTTTCAGTCTTTCAATCCTTACCTGACTCCTGGGCCGTCGGTCATATGTTCCCGGTTTTACCCATTCACCGTTTGGATAAAAAGCCAGAGCAAGAGGTCACCCTGGTCGACATGACATGTGACTCAGATGGTAAAATTGCCCAATTTATTGATGTGGAAGCTGGTGAACCACGTAACACTCTTCCCGTCCATGGTTACTCTACAGACAAGCCTTACTATTTAGGTGTCTTCCTTGTCGGAGCTTATCAAGAGATCTTAGGTGACCTTCATAACTTGTTTGGTGATACCGATGCTGTCCATATCTCGATCACCGAAAATGGCTACAGCGTCGACAATGTGGTCGAAGGTGACACCGTTGGTGAAGTTCTCTCTTATGTTCAATACAACCTTGAAAAGCTAACAGCCAATATCAGAAAAGCCGCTGAGCACTCGATCATCGAAGGTCGAATGAGCAAAATTGAAGCTCGAACATTAATGCGCTACTATCAACATGGATTGGCCGGTTATACTTACTTAGAAGAATCTGAGTAAGACACCAAAGGGGCTTAAAATGTCGATGTTGCATAAATTTGTTGCTTTAATCCGAGCGGCCTACGATTGGACTCTTCGATGGGCCAAACACAAGCACGCCACCAAAGCTCTGTCTATTTTATCTTTTGCTGAAGCCTCTGTCTTTCCGTTGCCGGTGGACCCTTTACTTTTAGCTATGGGCTTCGCCAAGCCCAAGAACAGCTTCTACTACGCCCTTTTAACAACCTCATTCTCGGTCTTGGGCGCTATCGGAGGTTACTTTATCGGAGTCTATGCCTGGTCGATCATTTCTCCCTTCTTTTTTGACTTTGTGTTTTCAGAAGAAGCTTTCAACGCAGTCACCGGCCGCATGCAAAGCAACGGCGCGACATTTGTTTCTTTATTTGTCGCAGGCTTTAGCCCCATCCCTTTTAAAAT
>CBDUOS010000102.1:0-13185 GCA_965368905.1 uncultured Bdellovibrionales bacterium
AAGCAGATTTATTTCGAAAATCCTGATATTGAATCAAATAATGCCGGGGCCCTATATCAACGAAATCATTCTTGGCGCCATTGAAGCGAATCTTTCCGGCACGAATCACTACAAGGTCTTGGCAAAGACGGTCGATGTCATCCAGAAGGTGACTTGAAAAAAAGATAGTGGTGTCTTCTTCATCGAAAGCATTTTGAATAATATTAACAAGCTGACGACGTCCATCGGGGTCTAATCCTGACAACGGCTCATCTAAAACGAGTAGCGAAGGCTTGTGAATGAGAGCCTGAGCCATCCCCACCCGTTGCAACATCCCTTTGGAGAACTGCTTTAAAAACATTTTTCGAGCGTGCTTTAGACCCACCAATTCCAACAAATGGGAGATCCGCTTGTCTAGCTCTTTGCCTCGAACCCCACTCAACTGACCATAGAAAGTTAAGAACTCCTCAGCAGTAAGGTAGTTGTAAAAATAAGGGCGCTCGGGGAGGTAACCAATTTTTTTCTTTACCTCTTTATTCAAATGGTGTTTGCCAAAAATTTCCAACTGACCCGATGTGTAAGTCAAGAGACCGATCAAACACTTAATACTTGTAGTTTTTCCTGTTCCATTGGCACCAAGAAAACCCACAATAGATTTCTTTTCGATTTGAAAACTGACATCGAACAAAACTTGAATGGGTTTCAAGCTCCATGGATGTCGAAAACTTTTATTCAATTTGTCGACTTTTAAAATCATTGTTCCTACCCCATTTTCTTCCACTCAACATTGTATGGAAAAATGGGGGGAATACAAAGTCATGTTATGACTGAATTACGCAGCGCTCACTACAGAGGGTAAACTCCAAATTCTCCGGACTGACTATTTGCCATAGCTAAAACAAGGGCCTCGGCTGCGTGGTCTTCAGTTACGCAAGGAACCGCAAAGTCAGTACAACTTCGACGAATGCTAAAACTGGCTTCCATGGCCTGACGGCCTGATGTGGTATTGATCACCAAGTCGACTCGCCCTGAACGTATGCGGTCCACACAATGAGGGCGCCCCTCGTGGACCTTTTTGACCGGAATACAATCAACGCCATTTTCGTACAAGAAACTGGCAGTTCCAGATGTGGCTGATAGGGTAAATCCAAGATCAACCAATCGCTTGGCTGTAACCAACAATACGTTTTTGTCTTTATCCCGCAAAGAAAGGAAAACCTCACCCTGGGAAGGCAATTCCACCTGACTGGCCAAAAAGGCTTTCATCAGTGCCTCGGAGTACCCTTGACCACGCCCCATACTCTCGCCGGTGGATTTCATTTCTGGACCGAGAATCGAGTCGGCCTCGGGAAACTTTTTAAACGGAAAGACAACACCCTTCACTGCGACCAAACCAATTTTCTTCCAGTCATACTGGGTAAGATCCATTTCAGCCTTCTTGACTCCCATCATGGCTTGAATACCTAAATCCACCAAGGGGACATTGGCGGACTTGGCCAAGAACGGTACTGTTCTTGAGCACCTTGGATTCGCCTCAATGATGTAAACCATGTCGTTTTTTACAGCCAACTGAACATTCAAGTGACCAATGACATTGAGTTTGTCCGCCAGCTGAAGACAGTTCTTTTCAATGCTTTCAAGAGTCTCCCCTTTCAATCTCTGTGGAGGAATCACCCCCATAGAGTCGCCTGAGTGAACTCCCGCGGCTTCGATGTGCTCAATCACGCCACCCACCAAGCTCCAATCATCTCCACGTACAATATCAACATCAACTTCTAAAGCCGCCTCAAGGAACTGATCCATAAAGCAAGGAGATTGGGCGCTAATGTCCGCTGAGTATTTGGTAAAATATTTTTTCAGTTCTTCTTGGTTTTCGATAATCTCCATTCGACGACCACCCAACACATAACTCGGGCGACAGATCAACGGAAACCCTATTCTTGCGGCACAGGCTTTGGCTTCATCGAGGTCTCCGGCCAGTCCTGATTCGGGGATTTCAAATCCAACACCAGCGGCGGCTTTCGAAAAGCTTGCGCGATCTTCCGCAAAGTCGATGGTCTCAACAGAGGAGCCTAGAATATTCACTCCAAAGGAAGTGAGATCATGGACCAAGGACAAAGGTGTCTGCCCGCCGAGCTGGAGCACAACCCCCATCGGTTGCACATGTTGAATCACATCAAGAACTCTTTCGGTATTCAAAGGTTCAAAATACAGCTGATCAGAAGTGTCATAATCCGTTGAAACAGTTTCGGGATTAGAATTAACCATAATCACTTCGTAACCCATTTTTTGCAGTTGCTTCACACCTCGCACACAACAATAGTCAAACTCAATCCCTTGACCGATTCGATTTGGACCACTGCCTATAATCATCACTCGCTTGTCATTTGTGCTGATCCCACTGGGTTCTCCCCAGTAGGTGGAATACAGGTAAGGGGTTTCTGAGGCAAATTCGCCGGCGCAGGTATCCACTTGAAAAAAGGCCGGACGCACATCCCAATCCAATCGCATTTTTCGTATCTCAGTCACTTCAGTTTCACAAATTTCTGCTAACCGAACATCCGAAAAACCATTGCGTTTGGCTTTTCTCATTAGTTCTGACGTCCATTCACTTTCTTGAATTTCTTTTTCTAACACCATCAAGTCTCGCACCTGCTGCAAAAACCAAGGATTGATCATGGTCAATCGCTCAACTTCTGCAACCGATTCTCCTTCTCGAAAAGCCTGTGCCACCTGATAAACCCGATGGCTACTAGGAGTCGACAATTTCTCAGTATCAAAGTCTACGACATCAAAACCATGAGAATACTCTTGCGAACAAAGTGCTTTTTGAAAACTCTCTTTAAATGTCCGCCCAATGCTCATCACCTCACCGACAGATTTCATCTGCGTGGACAGTTGATCTTTGGCTCCCAAAAACTTCTCAAAAGTGAAACGAGGAATTTTGGTGACAACATAATCCAACGCCGGCTCATAACATGAGGGCGTTGTCTTAGTGATATCATTTTGGATTTCATCGAGTCGGTACCCTATGGCGAGCAAAGCCGCGATTTTTGCTATTGGAAATCCTGTGGCTTTACTGGCGAGTGCCGAAGACCGAGACACCCGTGGGTTCATTTCGATAACCACTCGCTTTTTTGTCTTTGGATCGACTGCAAATTGAATATTGGCACCACCACACTCCAAACCGACGGCGTCCAGAATCTTACGTGCTTCGTCTCGCATATCTTGGTATTCGCTCTCTGAAAGAGTTTGCTGAGGGGCCACCGTGATCGAGTCTCCTGTGTGAACTCCACAAGGATCAAAATTTTCAATGGAGCAGATGACAACAAAAGTTCCTGTCCGATCACGCATCACTTCGAGTTCATACTCTTTCCAGCCAAGGATACTTTCCTCGACCAAAACTTCTGAAGTGGGACTCTCGCCAAGAGCCTTGGCTAACATATTTTCAAACTCTTCTTTCGAGTAGGCCACTCCCCCACCGCCACCGCCAAGGGTGTAATTGGGGCGCAAGATGATGGGAAAGCCAATTTCTTCGGCCTCTTTCAGGCCTTGCTTGTATTCGCGCACCATAACGCTACGTGTGTGTTTGGCTCCCACTCGTCGCAAAAGTTTATTAAAGATTTCGCGATCTTCTGCAGACTTAATGATTTCTGGAGTGGCTCCGATCATTTCTACATTGTATCTTTCTAAAATGCCGGCTCGATCCAATTCGAGCCCTAAATTTAAAGCTGTTTGCCCACCCAAAGTTGGGATAATGGCATCGGGTTTTTCTTTAGCGATAATTTTTTCAACAAACTCTTTTTTAAGCGGTTCGATATAAACTTTTGAGGCGATATCAGGGTCAGTCATAATAGTGGCTGGGTTGGAGTTCACTAAAACCGTTTCGATCCCCTCTTCCACTAATGCTTTACAAGCTTGGGTTCCGGAGTAATCGAACTCACAGGCTTGACCGATCACGATCGGACCACTTCCAAGAATCAGAATTTTTTTATATTTTTCTATTCTAGGCACTAGAACCTCACTTTACTATCACGTGTATAAATTTGATCACATTTTAGGTGGCTGTATTGCTCCATCTTGAAAAACATTCTTAATAGATCTAGCTGAAAAGTCTGCTGCTCCTCTGGTTCCGCCTTTTTAAGGCTCTTCACTTCTTTTAGAATAAACTTGTTCGCTTCAAGAGGGTGGTTGCAAAAACCCTTGGTAAAAAAGAAATGGTCTTCGTCAGGAATAAGTCGAGCGTCGCATATATCCCCTTTTTCTAGAGTGAGAACAAATTCATTGTTCACAACTTTTACTTTGCGCTTGCGAAACAAGTCTTTAAAAAATACAAAGTCGCCTTTCACTTTTACAAACTGCAGAAGGCTATGTTCAGACTTAGCCAAGTTTGAAAACACTCGTTTTTCATCTCCATGCAGTTGCTGAAACTCGTCAATCTCTAATGCATATTGGGCGGGAGGCAAGGTGGTTCCTGAAATCGGACGAGTGAAGAGATACCAGTCAAAAAAGATATTCATCCACTGCTCGTAGCGCCCACTTTCTTTATCATCGACGCCAACATCGGCAAAGAATTCAGACTTTGCCTTTAAAACTTCAGCTTCATAGGTCGGGGATGAAAAATATACGGAAAGTTTCTCGATCGCATCGCCATAGTTCATGACTCGATCCAATCAACAAATTGATCAAAAAGGGTTTCTGCATCTCGTGGTCCAGGATGACTCTCTGGGTGATACTGAACACTGAAACAGTTTTTTGCCCGACAAGCAATGCCTGAAACAGTTTGATCGTTGAGGTTCATATGGGTGACGACAACATCTGATTCAAGACTGCTCTGCTCGATCGCATAGCCGTGGTTTTGTGATGTCACATAGACCTTACCGGTTTGCATATTCTTAATCGGGTGATTGGCTCCGCGATGTCCAAACTTCAATTTGAAAGTTTTACCACCCAATGCACGACCGAGCAATTGGTGTCCCATACAAATGCCAAAAACTGTGGTTTTACCTAACAGCTCTTGGATGTTTTCTACGGCTTCTTCAACATTCTCTGGGTCGCCAGGGCCATTGCTCAAGAGAACACCATCTGGTTGCCATGCAAGAATCTCGTTGGCCGGGGTCCGAGAAGGAAAGATTTGAACTTCACGACAACGCTTGATCAATTCACGCAATATATTTTCTTTACAGCCAAAGTCTAAAATCGCAACTTTCGGGCCGGTTGACTTAGCTCCCTGCACACTCTGTGTTTCTTTGCGACTGACCTCATATGTCCAGTCTTTGGGCTGATCTTTAAATTGAACGAAGAGTGATTCCGCTTTGTTTTTGGCATCACTCTCGGTTTCGGCGTTCACCATGGCCCCCAACTGGGTTCCACCCTCTCTAAGAGAAAGAACCAACTTCCGCGTGTCCATTTCATCGATAGCAGGAATGCCATGCTCTTCTAGTCTTTTTAACCAATCAGAGTCTTCTGCGGAATTTTGGATATCAAGAGCTATAAAACCTTTGATCCAAAGGTTTCGAGATTCCCAAAAAGATTTATCAACACCGTAGTTACCCTGTTGAGGAGCACACATCACCATGATTTGTCCGTAGTACGAGGGGTCTGTTGAAATTTCTTCATACCCGTTGTGTGAGGTATTAAAAACAACCTCGCCCACTGAATCTTCACCGGCCAGCCACTTTCCTGGAAAAACTTTTCCACTTTCTAAAACCAAGAATCCTTGTTTCACATTCAACCTCTTAAAAGTTCCTGCATCAGCGCGGCTCGCGTATAAACACCATTTTCTTTTTGTTCCCACATGACTAAGCGTTTGTCATTTTGAACGGACTCATGAAACTCTACGCCCCAATTCACTGGCCCGGGATGCATCACGATGGCCTGCTTTTTCAATTTTGCCAGCCCTTTTTCATCCAATCGATAGTTTTCAATAAAATCATCTCGGGTCAGGCTGCCCAAAGTATCACCACCGTGACGTTCGAATTGAACACGTAAGCCGATATAAACATCAGCCCACTCGATGGCCTCGTCGAGAGTTTCAATATTCTCAACTCCGATGTCGCGTTTCATTCTAAAATTTTCAGGAGCACAAATCTTTACCTCTGCTCCAAACTGTTTGAGAAGCTTAATTCCTGAGGAAGCCACACGGCTATGGTCAATATCACCCACATACACCACTTTTAACCCCTCAAACTTTCCGAAGCGTTCTTGGATTGTAAAGGCGTCCAAAAGAGCCTGAGTGGGATGTGCCTTCGACCCAAATCCTGCATTGATAACCGGAATGTCACTCTGTTTGGTGACCTCAGGGAGTGGGTCTTCTTCTCCACAGCGAATCACAAAGAGGTCTGGTCGTATAGAGTGCAAAGTCCAAAAGGTGTCGAAAAACGTCTCGCCTTTGCTCATGCTCGAACTCTTCACATTGTCGATCACTAAACATTGGGCTCCCAATCGCTGGGCTGCCAATTGAAAAGACATTTTTGTTCGGGTCGAAGCCTCATTGAATACCAAAGCAACCTGCATGCCCTTGAGAAATCGGGGATGAATACCACTTTTGATGTTTCTTTTGATTTGTTTGGCTTGAGAAAAAAGTTGTAGAGTTCTTTCCGCCGAAAGATCATCGACCCAGAGATAAGAGCGTGATTTATATGAACTCATTAAAAACAGACATTCCCACCGGCCTCTTTGATTGTCAAGCGAAGCGAACAGTTATGCGAACTTTTAACGAACGCGGCTGAAAATGCGGTCCCACAGAACCTTAAAACCCTGGTTTCTGTTGTCGACCGACAGCCAAATCAAAGCTATCTCACTCTCCACATTCTTGAAGGGAACAAAGCCCCAGTCACGCGAGTCATCGCCTCGGTTGCGATTATCAGAAAGAACATAAAGCCCCTGTTTGGGGACCGTGACCAAGCCTAAATTTAAGGCTGAATTGGGTTCGATCTTGTAAGATTTTTCGTCAGCCAGAGAGTGCTCGATCCAACTGCCACTCTCTAGTGAGTTGTAGCGAAGCTCTTTATTGTTCACCACGACTTTACCAGCGCGAATTTCTACACGATCTCCAGGCAACCCCACAACCCGGCGAATGATTAACTGCTCCTCATCTCCAGGAAAGCGGAAAGCAATCAAATCCCCTCTCTGTGGCGCTTTAAAATTTAGGCGTTCTCCTTTCATCAATGGCAACGGAAAGCCGTAAGAGAGGCGCCACCCCATGACAAAGTCCCCTCGCACCAGGTTGGGGCTCATGTTATCCGCTGGAATGTATAAAATATTTAGAACGAAAAAACGCAAGAAGAGAGCCAGAAAAACGGCCGCAAGAATCCCTTCAAAATATTCACGAAATAAAACCTGAATCGGGTATTTCAACTTTCTTCCTCAATCGACAGACTTAAACAATCGATCGTAGCGAATATCTTTAGCTGAACACAAAAAACTGGACAAGCTCTCTGATTCTTCGCAACTGATCCAAATCATGGTTAATTTTCCCATGATCCGCTCCATAGGTAAAGCCCCCCAAAAGCGGCTATCGTATGAATGATTGCGATTATCCCCCATCATGAAGAGATGGCCTTCTGGAACCTTGATTTCCTTGGTCTTATGCTCAAAATCTCGTGAAAACTGGACCAAATATTGTTTTTCCCCATTGTCTTCTTGATAGACCACATAGTCCTCATCCGACTGAGGCATCTCCTGGTAAACAAAGGGGGCGTCGTTGATTTGGATAAAACCCTTACTGCCGATGCGGATCTCGTCGCCCGGCAAGCCGATCACCCGCTTTACAATAAAGTGTCCCGAATCTTCGTTCACACTTTTAAAAACCACAATATCACCCCGATTGGGGACATTGGGTCCAATCAACCATTTTTCTGTGAAAGGGATGCGAAGACCATAGCTGAACTTCTGTACCACCACATAGTCTTGCACCAATAGACTGGTTTCCATGCTTCCCGATGGGATTACGAAAGGCTCCCAAAGAATCCAACGAAATGTCATATAAGTGAGCAAAATCAGAAACAGAGCTTTGAAAACGTCTGTCCACTTTCCACGTCGGTCGCTAGAGTCTTTACGATAGAGGAGACCCATTGCTTATTGAACTTGGTGGAAAAACCGCGTGCCACGCACACTGATTGGGTTACAGATGACGCTAATCACAGGCAACATCTCCTCACAAGAGAGCCACACAAACATGGCTCGACCAAGAACATACTCATGGGGAACAAATCCCCAAACTCGCGAGTCTGATGAGCGATTGCGATTGTCCCCCATCACAAAAAGCTGACCTTCGGGAACATAAACCGGTCCAAAGGTTTCTCCCATATAATCCCCTTTGCGCAGTAAAACGTGGTGCTTCACACTTCCCAAGTCTTCGATATAGTGCTCGAAATCGGCTGTGGTTTCAAAAGGCATTTTACCTTCACCCTGCAAGTCCACGTCTCGAAGATACGCGACAGGGCCCGCCTCTTTAGCTTCTTCTTTGATCATCTCTTGGTCGTTTATAAAAAGCTTTCCATCTTCATAGAAAATTTTGTCCCCAGGCACACCAACAACACGCTTAATGTAAAAAGTGCTAAGGTCACGGGGGTACTTGAATACAATCACTTCGCCACGCTTAGGTTTTCCAAACTCGAAGAGCCACTTTTCAGAAAACGGGATACGAATTCCATACACGCTCTTATTCACAAAAATATGGTCGTGAATCAGCAACGAAGGCAACATACTTTGCGACGGAATCACATAGGCCTCCATAAAAGCCCAACGAATAGTTAGGGCGACTCCAATGGCCAACACATATGACCCCAACCCATGGGTCCAAAACCTTTTGTTAAACATATACTCAATCCTCCACTTTCAAGACAGCCAAGAAAGCCTCTTGTGGCACTTCCACGGTTCCTATTTGCTTCATACGCTTTTTTCCTGCCTTTTGTTTTTCCAAAAGTTTTCGTTTTCGAGTGATATCTCCACCGTAGCACTTGGCAGTTACATCTTTGCGTAAAGCCGAAATATTTTCACGAGCGACAATTTTTGAACCAATCGCTGCTTGAATGGCCACTTGAAATTGTTGCTTTGGTATCAATTCTTTCATCTTTTTACAGAGAGCTCGACCTTTAAAATCGGCATGGGCTCTGTGGGTGATTACGGACAGAGCATCCACCGGGTCTCCGTTGATCAGAATATCCAACTTCACCAGGTCGGCGGTTTGATATTCTGACACCTCATACTCCATCGAGGCGTAACCGCGAGAAATAGTTTTTAAGCGATCATAAAAATCAATCACCATCTCACTCATGGGTAGGTTGTATACGATCACGACCTTATTGTCGGAAATATAATCCATTGAAATTTGCACACCCCGCTTGGCTTCGCAAAGCTTAAGGATGGCGCCGATGTATTCAGAGGGTGTGTGCAACGTGATCTTCACGATTGGCTCTTCGATATGATCAATCAAAGTTGGGTCGGGCAAGTCAGCTGGGTTCTCCAACTCATTGACCTCACCTTTGTTATTGAAAACTTTGTAAACAACTGTGGGCGCAGTCGTGATCAGGTTTAGATCGAACTCACGCTCTAATCTTTCTTGCACAATCTCCATATGAAGGAGTCCAAGAAACCCACAACGAAATCCAAAACCAAGAGCCGCTGAAGTTTCCATCTCAAAGCTCAAACTGGAATCGTTAAGAGCCAACTTCTCCAGAGCCACTTCCAGCTCTTTGAAATCGGGAGACTCTACAGGAAAGATTCCTGCGAAAACCATGGGTTTGATCTTTTGAAAACCAGGCAATGGTTTATCAGCACCTTTTTTCGCTAGCGTGACAGTGTCACCCACTTGCACATCGCGAATACTTTTAATTCCACAAATAACAAAACCCACTTCTCCAGCACTCAACTCGTCAACAGCAAAGGGTGTGGGTGTGAAATATCCCAATTTTAAAACTTCGAATTCGGCTTCGGATGACATAAATTTAATTTTATCACCCTTCTTCACATGACCATCGACCACCCGGCACAAAACGACGACCCCTTGGTAGCTATCAAACCAAGAGTCAAAAACAAGAGCACGCAAAGGCGCCTCGCGATTGGCCTGGGGGGGAGGAACTTTTTCAACCACTTGTTGCAAGATCTCTTTGATCCCAATCTTTTCTTTAGCACTGGCCGAAATCGCCTCTGAACAATCGATGCCAATTCCATCTTCAATTTGCTGCCTGACGCCTTCTGGGTCGGCTGCGGGCAAATCAATTTTGTTCAAAACCGGTAAAATTTCTAAGTCGTTGTCCAAAGCCAAGTAAACATTAGCCAAAGTTTGCGCTTCAACTCCTTGGGCGGCATCCACAACCAACAAAGCCCCTTCACAGGCTGCTAAAGAACGAGAGACTTCGTAGCTGAAGTCTACGTGTCCAGGAGTATCAATTAAATTCAGTTGATAGGTTTCCCCGTTATCCGCCTTGTAGTGCAGGCGAACAGTTTGCGCTTTGATAGTGATTCCGCGCTCACGCTCGATGTCCATGGAGTCTAAAACCTGTTGTTTCATCTCCCGGTCAGTCAGGGCGCCTGTACTGTGAATCAGGCCATCGGCGAGTGTGGACTTTCCGTGGTCAATATGGGCAATGATCGAGAAGTTACGAATATGAGAAGCGTCCATAAGTGCCGTGAACTTAACACGACCTCTAAAAAAATGCGTCAGATTCTTTTTAGGGGTCGCGAATTTAATAAAATTGAAATTCTACAATTTAAAGAAGGACTTAAGAGCGTCCACTTTGTCTGTTTTCTCCCAAGTAAAGGACTCTTCTTCACGCCCAAAGTGACCATAGGCCGCAGTCGCACGATAGCGAGGTTTCAAGAGGTCAAGGTCACGAACAATCTGTGACGGCTTAAGACCCCAAAGCTCTCTAACAGCCTTTGCCAGCTCCTCAGCCGGAACTTTGCTGGTTCCATAGTCATCAACCATAATGCTCATGGGCTCAGAAACACCAATAGCATAGGCCAATTGAACCAAACAGCGGTCAGCTAAGCCTGCTGCCACGATATTTTTCGCAACGTGGCGACCAGCGTAAGCGGCCGAACGATCCACTTTTGAAGGGTCTTTACCTGAGAAGGCTCCGCCACCATGTGCACCGTGTCCACCGTATGTGTCCACAATGATTTTACGACCGGTCAATCCGCAGTCTCCCTGTGGGCCACCAATAATGAATTGGCCGGTAGGGTTGATATAAAATTTTGTCGACTCGTCCATCCATTTAGAATCGATCACCTCACGGATCACTCCGTCGATCACAAATTCTTGGATTTGGGCGTGAGTCACATCAGGAGCATGTTGCGTGGAAATAACTACGGAATCCACGCGAGTCGGCTTTCCATCGACATATTCAAAAGTCACTTGCGATTTGCTGTCAGGACGCAGCCAATTTACTACGTTCGATTTTCTTTTTTCAGCGAGAGTTTTTACCAGCTTGTGGGAGAGCGAAGTCGTCAACGGCATCAATTCAGGAGTTTCGTTGATGGCATAACCAAACATGATTCCTTGGTCTCCAGCCCCTTGCTCTTTGTCGGTGCCAGTGCCTTCGTTCACACCCATGGCGATATCTGGGCTCTGTTGGTCAATCGAGGTCAACACGGCACAGGTTTGGTAATCGAAACCTTTGCCGGAATCGTCGTAACCAATATCTTTGATTACATTGCGGACAATCTCTGGGATCTCAACGTAAGTTTTGGTGGAGATCTCTCCGGCCACAACCGCCATACCGGTGGTGATCATAGTCTCCGCAGCCACTCGACCGTTGGGGTCATCTTTTAGGATCGCATCAAGCACGCCATCACTGATTTGGTCAGCCATTTTATCGGGATGGCCTTCGGATACTGATTCACTTGTAAAAAAATAGTTCTTCATAATTCCCCTCGGATCAAATGTTAGAAGCAGTACAAAATGACCTGGATTCGTAGACACTGTCAATATATGGGCTGAAATTGACCACTAATGCTGCGCAAAAAGGTTCCATTATTCGAGTTCGAGGGTTTGGCGCATGGCTGGGATGTCATTCATGAAGCGGTCTAACCAACCATTCTTTCGTATATGAGGACGGGTCAGAACTGGAATGATTCCCTCAACCGGAAATTCCACAAGGAGAATGTAATGATCCAATAAGGTGGGATCTTTCGTTTCGCGCAGCTTCGCACTGTAATATGGTGCGCCGCCGGCTTGATTGAGGTCTAAAAGAAATTGTTCGAAATTTTGATACATTTCCCAACAGGCCGGCGTTCCAAAACACCGCAATTCAAATAAAGCGGCATCTTTCGCCAGGATGTGCCCATTTCCGCGATTGGCTGGATTTAATAAGTAATTATTGGCCCAATAATTCACAAGGTTGGTATTGGGATCGAAGGCCCCCAAACTCCGCAACAGGGTTGCCGCCAAATCCAGTCGCACACCATTTTCGATTATCAATTGGGCATCGGTGGCCTTCGGCCCCAAGTCGGACAGGCGAAAATGGTAACCTCCCGACATGTCCACCACCGAACGTATTTCTCCCAGGACAACTAAGATCTCGCCAGCAAAAACAATGTCAGCTTCCTGACCGGTCTGATTTCGGTAGTGATTCACAAGGCTGCGATGGGTGGCCAAGTAGGGATCAGACTCGTTCACCGATCGATCGGGAAGCCGATGACTTGTCAAAATCTCGCCAGTTCGCAAAATTAAAATCGGGTAGGTTCCCTCGCGACTGCGAAGAAATTGCCCCATACCTGAACCGTCACGAATCGTGAAGATCTCTCCGGTCGCCTCGACCTCCCAAGCCTCTCTTTGAATGCGAGCAGCAGGGTAAGAGTCTAAAACTTCGAGAAGACTGTTCGAACTATAGATGTCCTGACACCGTTGTTGGGCAATAGCATTCCGTGTAGAAAGTATGGACAACAATGTAATAATGACCGAAACCAGGGTCTGCACAGGGCCTCTTTTCGTTCTAGCAACCCTAAGTTAACTAGCAAATCTAAGACCAACTGTGGGAAAAAATTATTTCTTGGTCAGTGTTAACAACGCATCTTCAACAATGGTGACAGCTCCGGCGCCCACATCGAGTTGGGATTGCAAAGTGACCACATCACCTGCCGATAGGTTACGGAGCAAAAAAGTCAGGGACGTGGAGCTTTCATTGTGCCCGCTGGTGTTACGGATGTAGTGCGTTTTTGACTCCGCCCCAGACACAGGAGTTCCATTCACCAGGACAG
>CBDUOS010000103.1:0-13147 GCA_965368905.1 uncultured Bdellovibrionales bacterium
AAGGTTCACCATGTTTCCACGAGACAAGTCTCGTCCATAACAGTTCACACAAACACCGCGACGTGTTTTACAAGTTAGAACCGAACGAACCATGATTTTTTCAATGGCCGAATTGTCGATACGGTCAATGTGCTCCTCGAGGACCTGCTCGCCAGCGGCAATCACAACAGTGTCATCAGCAGGATCAATAACATCTTCTAAAACTATGCGACCGAGGACACGATCACCCATGGGATGAATCACTTCTCCGCCCTCAATAATAGGACGCACCTCCAAGCCGTCCGTCGATCCACAATCTTGCTCAACAACAACCACATCCTGGGCCACATCAACAAGTCGACGGGTTAAGTAACCAGAGTTGGCAGTTTTCAGAGCGGTATCGGCCAAACCTTTACGCGCTCCATGAGTCGAAATAAAATACTGAAGAACTGAAAGTCCCTCTCGGAAGTTGGCCGTGATCGGCGTCTCAATAATCTCACCATTTGGTTTCGCCATCAGACCACGCATCCCAGCCAGCTGCCTCAACTGAGCCGCAGATCCACGAGCTCCAGAATCTGCCATGATAAAAATCGAGTTGAAAGAATCATCAGAGATTTTCTCACCGTTCACTTCAAAATCTTGCTTCTCAATCTTGACTTGCATCTGCTTCGCGACTTTATCACCAGTCTGAGCCCAGATATCCACAACTTTGTTGTAGCGTTCACCATCGGTAATCAAACCTTCATCGTACTGGTTCTGGATCTCTTTCACCAGCGCATCAGCATCATTCAAAAGACTTTGTTTTGTTTCAGGAATAATCATGTCATCCAAACAAATCGAGATTCCGGCACGAGTTGAGTAATGGAAACCAGTGGTCATCAAGCGATCGGCCATAATAGCTGTGGCTTTTGCCCCCGCAGTACGGAAACATTTATCGATCAATTTAGCGATCTGCTTTTTTGTCATCGTTTGGTTCACTTCAGCAAAAGGAACCTCTCTTGGAATAACGTCACTTAATAAAGAGCGACCCACTGAGGTTTCACGAACAACTCCGTGAATTCGCACTTTACAAGCGGCCTGCAAATCAACAGTTCCAGCCTCGTAAGCGAAGATCACTTCTTCGGTGCTGGTAAAAGTTCGTCCGGTGCCTTTGGCTCCGGGACGCACACGAGTCATCCAGTAAAGACCCAAAACAATATCTTGGGTTGGGTTGATGATCGGCTTACCAGAAGCGGGAGAAAGAATATTGTTGGTGGACATCATTAGCACACGGGCTTCTACCTGAGCTTCGACAGATAGAGGCACGTGTACAGCCATCTGATCCCCATCAAAGTCAGCGTTAAAAGCTGTACAAACAAGAGGGTGCAATTGAATCGCTTTTCCTTCATGTAGAACCGGTTCAAATGCTTGGATTCCCAGTCTGTGAAGAGTTGGAGCACGGTTCAACATCACCGGGTGCTCACGAACCACATCGGCTAGAATATCCCAAACTTCGACTGTCTCTTGCTCCACCATTCGCTTGGCTTGCTTGATTGTCGAAGTGAAACCTTGCTCTTCTAATTTGTTATAAATAAATGGCTTGAAAAGCTCCAAAGCCATCTTCTTTGGAAGACCACATTGGTGCAGCTTCAAAGTTGGGCCCACAACGATCACAGAACGACCGGAGTAATCCACACGTTTACCCAACAAGTTCTGACGGAAACGTCCTTGCTTACCCTTTAGCATATCACTCAAAGAGCGAAGAGGTCGTTTATTGGGACCAGTGAATGTCTTTCCACGACGACCGTTATCAAGCAGGGCGTCTACAGATTCTTGCAACATTCTTTTTTCGTTTCGAATAATGATGTCTGGGGCGTTCAACTCTTGCAATCGCTTCAAACGGTTGTTTCGATTGATCACTCGACGATAAAGGTCGTTCAAATCGGAAGTGGCAAAGCGTCCACCATCCAACGGCACCAACGGACGCAAGTCCGGCGGAATCACAGGCAAGCAATCCAACATCACCCACTCAGGCTTGTTGATTGAACCTTGAAAGGCCTCAACAATCTTTAGGCGCTTGGTCAGCTTTTTAGTCCCGGCCTCAGATTTGGTCTCTTTCAACTCCATTCGCAGCTTTCGAGAAAGATAGTCTGGGTCCACTTTACGAAGAATTTCGCGAACCGATTCTCCACCCATTCCGGCTTTGAAGTTAGGACCGAACTCATTCAAGGCATTTTGATAAGCCTCTTCAGTTAAAACGGCACCCTCGGCCAAGTCTGTGTCCATGGGATCAGTAACGATGTAAGCCTCACAGTAGAGAACTTTCTCAACTTCTTTCAAAGTGAGGTCGATCAAGTTACCGATTCGTGAAGGCAATGAACGAAGAAACCAAATATGAGCCACTGGTGTAGCCAATTCGATATGTCCCATTCGCTCACGACGCACTTTTGACTGAGTGACTTCAACTCCACATTTTTCGCACACAACTCCGCGGTATTTCATACGCTTGTATTTTCCGCAGAGGCACTCGTAATCCTTTACTGGCCCAAAGATCTTGGCGCAGAAAAGACCGTCGCGCTCTGGTTTAAAAGTCCGGTAGTTGATAGTTTCCGGCTTCTTAACCTCTCCGTGAGACCACGAACGAATCATTTCAGGTGATGCGATCGAAATACGAACAGCATCAAAACTGAGTGGATCTTTAGGTTTGTCAAAAAAGTTTAATAAATCCTTCAAGGTAGACTCCTACAAATCAATTAAAAACATAACAAAATCATTCTTCAATTCCATCGAGCGTAAAACAAATGAGTTACTGCTCAATGAAATCTTCCTCGATACCAATGGCGTCATCATCTCCGTCAGAAAGCACTCCAGACTCGACAAGTTCAACATTCAAGCCCAAGCTCTGTAGCTCTTTCACCAAAACGTTGAAAGACTCAGGCAGTCCAGGCTCGAGAATGTTTTCACCTTTCACAATACTCTCATACATGCGGGTTCTTCCAGCCACATCATCCGACTTCACTGTTAAGAACTCTTGCAAAGAGTAAGCGGCACCATATGCCTCGATCGCCCAAACCTCCATCTCTCCGAGTCGCTGACCACCAAACTGGGCTTTACCACCCAATGGCTGTTGCGAAACGAGTGAGTATGGTCCGATCGAACGAGCGTGAATTTTCTCTTCAACCAAATGGTGAAGTTTCAACATGTACATAATTCCAACCGTTACAGGGTTTTCAAAAGCATCCCCTGTACGACCATCAAACAGTACCATTTGACCCGAAGTCGGCATGTGAGCCTTCTTTAAAAGGTCTTTCACTTCTGACTCTTTCGCACCATCAAAAACGGGCGAAGCCAAGTGAACTCCTTTATCCACCGCTTTGATCATTTTCTTCAAAGAGGCTTCATCAGCTTTATCAATTCGTTTAGACAATTCTGGATCATCAAAGGTTTTCTTCATGGCCTCACGAGCATTGTCCTCATTCCAATTATCCAACTGCTCTTGCAGTTGCACACCGAGGTAACGCGCGGCGAGTCCCAAATGTATCTCTAGAACCTGACCGATATTCATACGTGATGGAACCCCAAGAGGATTCAACACCATATCGACAGGCGTTCCGTCAGCCAAATAAGGCATACTTTCGACAGGAAGAATTTTTGAGACAACCCCTTTGTTTCCGTGACGTCCGGCGAACTTGTCACCGACCTGAAGCTTACGCTTAATAGCCACATAAACTTTAACCATTTTAATCACACCAGGAGGAAGCTCATCCCCTTTGGTGAGTCGATCCACTTTTTCATCAAAAACAAGCTTGATCGCATCCAATTGGTTACGAGCTTTATCGACAACACGAGACACTTGGTACTCAACTTCTGATTCCATAGGAACATAAGACAAGAGCTCAAACGCGATGGACTCAACATCCTCGGAGGTAATGTTTTGACCTTTTTCCAAAAGCTTCTCTGAACCATCTTCGTTCAAAAGCGCCCCTGTGGTCTTCTTACCAACCAAGATATTTTTTAAGTCTTCGATTGCGTTGTTTTTGATAACGTTTTGTTCAACATCAAAATCTTTTTCAATTTTCTTTTTCTTTTGCTCGATAATGGTCTGCAAACGAACGTCACGATCCACACCCTCACGGCTGTAAACCTGTGCATCAATCACTGTTCCATAAACACCTGAAGGTACACGAAGTGAAGTATCCTTAACATCACCGGCTTTTTCTCCAAAAATCGCTCTAAGGAGTTTTTCCTCAGGAGACAATTGGGTTTCACCTTTTGGCGTCACCTTACCAACCAGAATGTTTCCTGGGCGAACATCAGCACCGATGCGAATCACACCCGACTCATCCAGGTCTTTCAAAGCTTCTTCACCGACGTTGGCGATATCGCGTGTGATCTCTTCCTTACCAAGCTTGGTATCACGAGCTACACACTCAAACTCTTCAACGTGAATTGACGTATAGGTATCATCACGAATCAAACGTTCAGATATTAGAATGGAATCCTCAAAGTTGTAACCCATCCAAGGAGTAAACGCGACCAAGATGTTTTGACCAATGGCCAGCTCACCAAACTCTGTGGAAGGACCATCACCAATGATGTCACCCTTACCAACAAGGTCGCCTTTCTCAACAATCGGCTTTTGGTTAAAACAGGTATTTTGGTTGGTTCGCTGGTACTTAGTTAAATTGTAAATATCAACGTTGGCACCTAAGCCTCCGCCTTTGGCCAGACGACGAACAACGATACGAGAAGCATCCACTTCCTCGACAATTCCCTCGTTCATTGCCACAACCGAAGTTCCAGAGTCACGAGCCACAAGTTTTTCAACACCTGTTCCAACAAGAGGAGAATGTGAACGCAAGCACGGTACGGCCTGACGTTGCATGTTCGACCCCATCAAGGCACGGTTGGCATCATCGTGCTCTAGGAAAGGAATCAAAGAAGCTGCGATAGATACCAACTGCTGAGGAGAAACGTCCATATAAGACACTTTCTCGGCCGGAGTCATTTGGTACTCACCATTACAACGTGTTGTCAGCTGTTCGACAGCCAAAGAGGCAGCCCCTTCTCGAGTGGCAGGAGCAATATAATGATCTGTTTCTTGCAAAGCTGACAAGTAAACCACATCGCCATCGGTCACTTTCTCCTCAACTTTTACATAAGGAGTTTCGATAAATCCGTGGTTGTTGATACGTGCGTAAGTGGCCAATGAAGCAATCAAACCAATGTTTGGTCCCTCAGGAGTTTCAATCGGACAAATTCGACCATAATGCGTAGGGTGAACGTCACGAACCTCAAACCCGGCTCGTGATCTTTCCAATCCACCTGGGCCAAGAGCTGACAAACGTCGTTTGTGCGTGATCTCAGAAAGCGGGTTGGTTTGATCCATAAACTGAGACAACTGTGAAGAACCGAAAAATTCTTTAACGACCGCGTTCACAGGCTTAGCGTTAACAAGATCATGAGGCATCATGGTTTCAACATCTTGCAAAGACATTCTCTCACGAATGGCTCTTTCCATTCGAACAAGACCAATACGATATTGGTTTTCGAGAAGCTCACCCACCGAGCGAACACGACGGTTGCCCAAGTGGTCAATATCGTCCACGTTGCCTTTACCATTTCGTAGGTTCACCAACGTGCGAACCACTTCCATGATGTCTTTTTCTGTCAATGTTCGATGCTCAACCGGGCACTCATCAAAAGAGATATTGAAGCGGTGATTGATTTTTAAACGCCCCACTTCTGATAAGTCGTAAGTTTCAGCATCAAAGAACAAACGGTTGAAGAAGTTAGTCGCCGCCTCAATGGTCGGTGGCTCTCCAGGGCGCTGTCTTTTATAAATTTCAATGATGGCTTCGTCTTTCGTCTCCACTTTATCAACAAGAAGAGTGTTACGAAGGTAAGGCCCAACAGCCAACCCATCAAAGAAGATCAAGTTTAATGTTTTAAGCTTCATTGCATGAACAGCCTCAAGAACCTCTGGGGTCACTTCGGTGTTCGTATCAGCGATGATTTCACCGGTCGACTCGTTGACAATGGGGGCCGCAACCACTTTACCCATCAAGTCTTCGGCCGTGAGTTTTAACTCATTGATTCCAAGCTCTTTCACCTTGCGAACTGCGGCACGGGTGATTCGACGCCCAGCTTTAACAATGGCCTCTCCGGATTTAGGATCAATGATATCAACGATCGCTCTTTGGCCGGCCACTTTCTCGACGTCGAAGGGACGCAGATACTCACCGTTTTTACCAATCTTCACAGGATCAATATCGTGATAGTATTCAAGGATTTGTTGCGTGTCGTAACCCAAGGCCTTCAAAACAATGGTGGCTGGCAATTTACGACGACGATCGATTCGCACATAGAGCAAATCCTTTTGGTCAAATTCAAAATCCAACCAAGAGCCACGGTAAGGAATCACGCGAGCGGAGTAAATGTACTTACCACTGGTAGAACCTTTTCCGGAGTCATGATCAAAGAAGACACCAGGTGAACGGTGAAGCTGAGACACAACCACACGCTCGGTTCCATTGACGATAAAAGAACCGTTTTTCGTCATTAATGGGATTTCACCCAAATAGACTTCCTGCTCTTTCACATCGCGGATACTTCTGGCTTCAGTCTCTTCATCCACATCGAAAACGATGAGTCTTAGAGTCACCTTTACAGGCGAAGCGTAGGTCATACCTCTCTGACGACACTCTTCCACATCATATTTGGGCGGCTCGAGAACATAGCTCACGAACTCCAAACTGGAGGTGTTGTTGAAGTCGCTGATGGGGAAGACAGATTTAAAGACTCCATTGAGCCCATCTTCACCACGACGATCGGAATCCACATTTTTTTGTAAGAAAGCTTCATAAGAGCTCTTCTGCATTTCAATAAGATTCGGAATATCAATAGCGACGTTATTTTGAGAAAATGATTTCCGTAAACGGACATTCGAAGCGGTCACCGGACTGGTTGCCATTCGCTCTCCCTCTTTGATCGACCAACCCCTTTCCAATGGGGCCAATCTTTAATTTTTTAAGCCAGAGTCCTTTGCGCATGAGCACTCGAGCTTAAATCCACAATTATCCACAAGCACATAAAGGGAAGGCTCTTTTAGAACCTTCCCTTAAATATTTAATTTTGCTAATTAAAGTTAAGATTGTTACTTAACTTCAACTTTTGCACCAGCTTTTTCTAGGGCTTCCTTGATTTTATCAGCTTCTTCCTTAGGAACTCCCTCTTTAACTGGCTTTGGTGCACCTTCAACAAGATCTTTGGCTTCTTTGAGGCCAAGACCAGTGATGGTACGCACTTCTTTAATTACGTTGATCTTCTTGTCCCCAGCAGAGGCAAGGATTACGTCAAATTCAGTTTTTTCTTCAGCAGCAGCTCCACCAGCAGCTCCACCACCAGCCGCTACAGCGACAGGAGCAGCAGCCGATACGCCCCACTTCTCTTCTAGGTCTTTTACAAGGTCAGCGATTTCCATCACAGACATGTTTGACAAGAAATCAATTACTTCGTCTTTATTTAAAGCCATTTTTTACTCCGTTTTTTCTTTAAAAATTAAGTTCAAGTTCAATTATTCGCCTTTTGTATCTTTGTAGGCGTTCATCACATTCAAGAAACCACTTGGTACAGCATTCATGACGCGAACCGTACTGGTCGCTGGCGCCATAAAGACGCTGAGTAGTTTCGCTCTAAGCTCATCTTTACCAGGTAGGGTTGCAAGATACTTGATCTTTCCCTCATCCAACTTTTCACCTTCCATGACGCCTGTTTTCACCTTCAGAGCTTCCACTTCTTTACTAAACTCAGTGAGAGCTTTAGCTGAAGCTGAAGGGTCTTCGAATGCGAAAACAAATGCGTTCGTGCCGACAAACTCACCTTCAAGGGCTTGATCAGACTCTGGATGGTCTTTCAATGCCAATTTGGCCAGTGTGTTACGTACCACTTTCATTTCAGCGTCGATTTTGTGGAGACCTTTACGCAAGTTTGTGACTTGCTCAACGTCCATTCCATTGAAATCAACTAGGAAAGTGGCTTTAGCACGGGAGAGGCTGTTGGAAATCTGGCTTATGCGCTCGGCTTTCTGTGCACGTGTTAGCATAGGCTTTCCTCCTTTCAGTCCCGATTAGGCGATTCAGAAAATTTGCGGAGGCCATAGCCGCTTACGAAAGCGTCCGGCGTTTCCCACAATCTCAATCGGCTCTTGTTTAAGCTCCCACACGGAGCACCGACAGTCTTTGATCGCGATTAATCCATGGAGGCCCACCAACAGAAAGTGGGCTACCAAAGATTAACTTACTTCAAGGCCGCTTGGGCGTTTGCAACGTCAATTGCGATTCCAGGGCCCATACTTCCTGAAATATCAATCTTACGCATATAAACACCTTTTGAGGAAGCAGGCTTAGCTTTAGAAAGCGCGTGCAACAAGGTCATGAAGTTTTCTTGAAGCTTTTCAGCTCCCATCGATTTTTTACCAATACCAGCATGAACGATTCCCGCTTTTTCAACACGGTAAGAACATTTTCCTTTTTTCTCGGCTGTTACAGCATCGGCGACGTTCATCGTTACTGTTCCAACTTTCGGGTTTGGCATCAAACCACGTGGGCCCAAAATCTTAGCCACTTTCGAGACAGTTGCCATCATATCTGGTGTGGCGATGGCTTTATCAAAATCCATCCATCCACCTTTAATTTTTTCTACGATATCGTCAGAACCAACAAAGTCTGCTCCGGCATCGGTGGCTTCTTTCTCTTTTGGTCCTTTAGCGAAAACAAGAACGCGAACGTTTTTACCAACACCGTTAGGAAGAGAAACCGAACCACGAACCTGCTGGTCACTTTGCTTAGGATCAACACCCAAACGAATAGCCACATCAATGTTCTCATCGAACTTTGCAGTCGAAGTTTCAGTGACTAACTTGAAAGCGTCGGTCACAGAGTGCTTGCTTCCGCGTTCTACTTTTTCTTTATTGGCTTTAGCTCTTTTTGATTCTTTACCCATGACTCTATCCTTATCCAACGACTTCGATACCCATGCTTTTGCAGGTACCGATCACTTGGTTCATAGCACTTTCAACAGTTACACAATTCAAATCTGGCAATTTTGTCTCGGCAATTTTTTTCACCTCGTCCATTTTGATTTTTGCCACTTTGTCTTTTTGAGGCATCTTAGAGCCACTCTTCAACTTACATGCTTCTTTGATCATGACTGACGTTGGAGGAGTCTTTGTGATAAATGTAAACGAACGATCTTGATAAACAGTGATGACAACTGGAATAATCGTGTTACCCGCTTTTTGCGTTTTCGCGTTGAACTGCTTACAGAAATCCATGATATTAACACCATGTTGACCGAGAGCCGGTCCAACAGGAGGCGCTGGGTTTGCTTTTCCAGCAGGAATTTGCAGCTTAATCATTCCGGTGACTTTTTTAGCCATTTTAGAACTCCAATTTTTTTCGACAATGAAATGACCGATATAGTCGATAAAGCTGCACCAGGCAAGGGGATTTGCCCACTTTTCTGAGATCTATTGAGGACTTAAATAAATCCCGCAACTTTTTCTACCCCTCCGAGTTTTCTAATTAAGAACAAGTGGGGGCGAAATGACAAAGTTCAATATTATTAGATGCTTATATATTTTATTGCTGTTTTTCGCATCCGCTTGTGCCGAAATCACCACAAATCCGAACCAAGCCACTGGCACACCCCTTATTACCGAGACTCCAACCGAAGTCGCACAGAATACGACTCCAACGTTTACATACTCTAGTCATTACAAAGGGTTAACTGATATTTTCCATTGCCTCGATGATTCCGAAGAGCTGATCTTGTGCTTCCACGGAAGTGGTGGAGACGCTGTGGGCTGGAGCCAAAAGGGCGACGATAAAATTGATTTTTCAACAGATTTGGCTGAACAAAGTTGGTCCTTCATTTGCCCCTCCAGCAAGGACCGAGTCAGCAAACAATGGAGCCCCACATATTCTGAACTCAACAGTGATGTGCAGAATCTTGATACTCATCTAGAGGAGTTCGGAATCCCTGTGGGAATCTCCATAATTTTTAATTGGACAATTTAATAGACAACAATTTTGACACTGTTTATGCCGAAGGCGACTAAGAGCATAATCACAAATTTGTGAATACCTCATTGAAAATTTTGCAGCTTCTCAACTAATATAAGAGTCATTCAAAACCTTTAGGAGAACCTCTTGGCAAATGTATTAGTCACTGGCGGAGCTGGTTACATTGGTAGCCACGCTTGCAAGGCCCTTGCTCGCGCCGGTCACACGCCGATTGCCTATGATAATCTTTGCCGTGGCCACCGAAGCTCTGTTCAATGGGGACCGCTGGTTGTTGGAGACATTCACGACCCGGAACTCCTAAGCCAAACCATGAAAGCCAAACAAGTCACGGCTGTTTTGCATTTTGCAGCCTTCGCCTACATCAAGGAATCCGTAGAGCAGCCGCAAATGTATTTTAATAACAATGTGATGGGGACAGCTCTTCTTTGTGAAGCGATGATTGAGGCCGGAGTCCGCGACCTTGTCTTTTCAAGCACCTGCGCCACTTATGGCGAATCAAAAAATAAAAAAATTTCGGAGTCCCACCCACAAAACCCCATCAACCCCTACGGACTTTCAAAGTTGATGGTTGAGAAAATGTTGGAAAAATATCAGGCTCTGGGTCTATTAAATTTTTGCGCACTTCGCTACTTCAATGCGGCCGGGGCTGACCCCGATTTAGAAATCGGCGAGTCCCATGACCCCGAACCCCACCTGATTCCAAATCTGATTGTTAGAGGCCTATCTGCTGCCCCCATGATCTTGAACGGTGATGACTACCCCACTCCTGATGGAACTTGCATTCGAGACTTTATTCATGTGACCGATTTAGCTCAAGCCCATGTTTTGACTCTCGAAAAACTGCTCAAACAGGAAGAACAGCAAAATTTTTACAACATTGGTTCGGGTCGCGGCTGGTCTCTTTTAGAAGTGGCGCAAACGATTGCCCAACTGCTGAATGTCGAAACCAAAATTGAGTTTGCGCCCCGTCGTCTCGGTGACCCTGCAGTGCTCGTTGGTGACCCGAGTCAATTCCTCAATGATTTTAGCTGGCACCCCGAACATACGGATATCAAGAAAGTTCTGACCAACGCCATTCAGTGGCACCAGTTACGAAATGAACAGGCCAAACAATGAAAAAACTGTGCCTCAAATTATTTATTTTTAGCTTCACAGTTTTAGTTTCCCTGGAGATTGGCTCTTTCGCTTTGATTAAACTGGGCAATTTGGCTCCTCAAGGGTTGGGTCCAGCCTACAAACATGAGCTTCCGGCATGGTTCGACGATGCCCGCAATAAAACAAAGTTTGGCGACGCGTACCGTTTTCATCATTTTTGGGGGCATCGATATAACATGGGCAACAACCATGGGTTTGATGAAGACAAGGACCTGCCCTATAGCAAAAAAAAGGGAGAACTTGTGGTTGGGATCTTTGGTGGATCAACAGCCTCACACTGGGCCAACTGGCTAAAGAAAAAGAACTTTTTCAAGAACAAAGGCCATGACAACATTGTCGTTTTAAATTTAGCTATCAGTGTCATGAAACAGCCTCAACAGTTTGCCGTAGCGAGCCGCTTTCTCGAAATGCTCGATGTTGCTCTATTTTACGATGGCTACAATGATGTAGTCTCCGACCCCTGCCCACAAGACCCTGAGTCGAGCTCTGTTTTTAAGTATTTAACCCAGTTGAAGCCAAACGAAGAGTTTTGGTTTCGAGGAAAGTTGTTAAAAATTTTGACCCTGAAAATCCTCAGTTCTCCCCTGCACAGAAGTCATTTTGTTTTCTTTGCCTGGGACAAATTTCGGCAAGCCACCTACCGACGGCTTCAACAAATTAAAAGTGATGTGAGAAAACAGGAATCAGAAAATAAATTTGCAAAATGCCTTGGCACACTTGAAGAGCGAATTGAAAACAGGTTTGAAATTTGGCAGAAGTATACACAATTATCAAAGCTAATCGCTGACAGGTATTCTGTAAGGATGCTACACTTCTTGCAACCCGACCCTTTTAAAAAAAATGTTAAGGACTTATCCGAAAATGAAAAAAATATCGTCAACTGGCAAAGAAACAACTATCAAAAATTTGATACCAAAGGCTTTGAAACACAGAGGTTTAGAGAACTGTACCAGAAAAACCCTCTTAAATATGGCTATGACCTGAGTGAAATCTTCAAAGAAACAAAAGAACCTACTTATATAGATGCCCACTCCCATTTAAACAATCGCGGCAATCAAATTTTATCTGAAAAAGTTTTTAAAATAATGCAAAGGGAAGGTATTATTCCTGGGACCAAATAAGAAACTTGTTTCGAATGGTCTCTTTGGGTGCCGGTGATGGCCATAGAGGGATCCATTTGGCTAAAAAGTGAGTTTCAGTTTTTTTACGAAAATAAACTTCGTGATCCCACTCCAACTCTCCAAAGGCGAGTAACTCGTCTACATACTGCTGTTGATTCGCAAGTTGAGCTAAACGAGCCGCCACTTCGTATTCAAAGATATTGGTAGACTCCAATTTCCCGGCACCATACATAGGAATGAACCAGCCACCCAATAAACATAAAAAAGCAATGGTGCCGCCAATCAGTGTAAACAAGATTTCACGCCCCAAGCGCGGTTTGGCTCCGTTGGCTGCAAGAATTTCATTGATCCTTTGCCGATGATGCAACTCTTCATCTCGAATACGCTTGATCTCTTCTTTTTCTTTTCGATCAAAAACAAAAAGGGATTTGTAATGACCGGTGTAGGCCAATGCTGCCGCCAGTTCTCCAGCGTGGGCACTTTGTAAGGCGCGAACAAATTGAACTTCGGCCACTTTGGGCTCCAGCTTAGGAAACTGGTCGAGGTGTTCTGGCTTGTGCATACCCCCCTTATACCACCCCAACCATTATTTAAGAATTTTTAATTATTTTGTTAAAGTCTACACCTTGGGGTGGCATTTGAGTTTGATTCCCGTTTTCTTTGAACTTCACGAAAAAACTGTAACTGAATGGTTCATCGCCTTCTCTTTGGCAAAGGTTTCCAGGACCTCCTAGACGTCAAGACTCTGACTGGATCGACCGATCAATTTTTATGACTCATTCAAAAGTATTGCCCACAATATTATCTTTTCTATTTGTTCAACTGTTT
>CBDUOS010000104.1:0-12842 GCA_965368905.1 uncultured Bdellovibrionales bacterium
TCCAACAGTTTTTGCAACTCCAACTCGTCGACAACCGTTTGCAGGCGCTCCACATCTTGCACGGCCTCTTGAAATGAATCTTCATCTTCCATCTCTTCAGCCAAATCAAGCATGACGCCCACATCTTCTATTTTTTTATTAAGTTCTTCCCATTGATTGCAGGTCTTTTCGTGAACAGCGATTGCCGTATTCACTTTTTGCATTTCATCGGGGTTTTTCCACAGTTCTGGGTTTTCAGCACGGTGCTGAAGCTCTTTCAATTCTTCCAGGCGGCGTTCAATGTCAAAGGTACCTCCGCAGTTGTGTGGATTTCTCTGACAGTTCACTGACCAGGCTACGAAACTCGGCAAGATGTGTCTGTAAATTGTAGGTCTTCTTTTCCATGTCGGGTTGTCTCGCTTCCAGAATTAAAAATACTTATTTCTTAATACCTCAAATATGGCGTCTTGCAATTCAAACATAAGCTTTTCCTTTTGTCCCCCTTGCTCATGCTCATAGCCTAAAAGATGAAGAACCCCATGAATCAGGAGATACCCCAACTCTTCTCTCATGCTTAATCCGTGGTCACGGGCCTGGCCATCAATCACCGCACCACATAATACCAGCTCCCCCAACTCGACCTTAGTGAAGCCAGAAAAACTAAGAATATCAGTGACTTTAGGCTTGGACCTAAAGTCCTGATTCAGCTTTTTAATATGTTTTGAATCAACAAAGGCAATTGTTAATTCTTTTCTTGAGATATCATGCTTTGCACGCTTTTTAAGCTGCTTCGCCACATCATTGAGCCATTTCTCCACAAAACTTCGTGGAATTCGCCAATCACTGTATTTTGCAAAATGAATTTCCACGGAAACCTCAGCTGAATTGTTAGTTATTGATACCCAATTTAAAAAAAATTGGGAAGAATTTCCTGGCTTATGCGTAGTCTCTCTGAAAGCTTACTTTTTCCCCAGGAGGATATATGAAACATACAAGATGGTTTTGGCCAATTCTGACTCTCACATTGGCCATTGGCCTTGGTTACTACGCCGGCACCCAACTGAACCGCGACAAAGAGTTAGCCCCCATTGTTAAAAGCTACAAGATCCCTCCTGAGAGAGCTGTTGAGGCGGAAAGTGCCTTGGATCGTTTGTTTTACGAAATGAGCTCAGCCAGTGCGAGAATGCTTGAAAATGGCATTTTGATTGTTCGAATCCCGAAAAGTTTTGAACCTGGAATTGATGAAATGATGGCCCAATTTCAAAATGTTGATGCGTAGCAAAAGAAACCAAACCTCCTAAAGCCATGAAACACCAACCAAGACACAGTGTACGAAGGAAAGGGCTCAGCGTACCCTTTTTATTACGCTGCTGAAAAAGGAACGGCGTACCTTATTAGCCGGTGTAGAAGAATGGGAGGGGGTCGTTGTGTTCGTTGGCGTATTGGTCGAAGAGAGTTTCTTGGAAACCGAACTGATTGACGGTGTCTTTGAACTCACCAAATCCCTGCCCATCACCAAACTGCATATACTCGGACTTGGGCACGCCCATGGACGCCATGACCGCTTGTAGGAACTGTTTGTAAGGGCGCCCCGGGTAGTAGCCTTTTTTCAATTGCAGGGGTTTTTGCCGACAATCGATGTAGTTCCCAGAAGATAATTTTCCTCCACCATTCCCGAAAGAAATTGTGGGGATGTTCCAGGTGTTATGAGAAGTAGTCCACGCCCCCAGTTCGTTGACGTAAAAAATGATTGAGTTGTCCAATAGGTTTCCACCATTGATCGGATCCGGTGTATCTCGAAAAGCACGAGCTAGGTCTGCTGTCTTTTTTACGAAGTACTGTTGTCGATCGGCTTGAGCAGTACTGCTCGGCGCTTCATGATGTAGTCCTCCAGCGGTTCCGTTGTTCACAATGTCATAATCCCAAGTGTTCGAAGCCCAGTGAAAGACGCGCGTCTGGTCACACATAGCGGCCAATTTGAACATTTCAATGTAGTTATCAAACATAGCATCCACACTGTTCACTCCCCAACTTCCATTGCCGGTTCCGCGAGGGAAATGCCAATAGTTACCATTGCTGGTGACTTGAAAGTTGATACTGGGTTGTGTGCAAGAGGGCGGCAAAGTGTTGTTCGCAGCCACTTTCTTTTGCAAGTCTGAAAGACCAGAAATGTAACGATCTAAAAGCTCTTTGTCAGATTTTGAGATGCGCGGATGATTCTCAAGGGACTGTAAATCGCTAAAAACTTGATCCACTACACTTTCTTTGTTGGCTTGTGCCTGCGAAGGACCTTGTTGTCCACCGTTGGACAACCCAGTCATCAAAGCATTAAAGAGAGCCACGTCTCCTTGCAGCTGTTGCGACACAACAAGTGTTCCATCAGGCAATCGGTCAAAAGAATAGTTTTTCACATGATCACCATCATGCATTCGAATCGCTTTTCTATGGACAGCATCCGTGGCCTTGTACACATTCGGAGACTGCTCAAGGATGACATCTATCGATTTTCCATAAATCGGGTTGCGTCCACCAGAATGAGTTCCAGAAAGTACGGAGTGGTTGTGTCCCTGGTAGCTCCCACCAGTCAAAGACATTCCTGAAATCACATTCATATAAGAATTCAAATCTTGAAAGGAACCATCGATAACACGAGAAACCGGACCAGCAAAATTTGCCAGGTCCTTGTACCAAATGTCAGTTTCTCCGGCGACTTGAAGCATATTCTGCTGCTCCGCTGGGACCCATTGGCTATAGTCGATACCCATTTGACTCAAACAACTCACATAGCGCACGACTTTTTGACCGGCCACCTGCGCGAAAACTTTTTGCGGCATAAGCGACAACAAGGGAGGCAAAGACAGACAAAAGTAACCCGAACCTATCAAAAATTGACGGCGTGACTGAAATCGTTTTTGTATAGCTTTCTTTGATATTTTCTTTGATTTCTTCATCTTAATGCACCTTCTCGCCGACGTGTTCATTGGCAATGAGATCAACAATGGCGTTGATGATGGGTTGATCTGGGCTTTGTAAGCTTTCGTAAACATGCTTTAACTCACAGTTATCAACTCTCTGCTCTCGTTTTTCATTTACAAAACGGTAAAGGTTGCGAGACAAGCAGGCCGCACCCTCCCCACTTTCTACCATTCTTGTTATCAAATCATAGGCATCGGCCACCGGCACAACCTGGTCTCCCGGCATAGGAATCTCTGTTGCTGTATCGATTGGTAGAGTTCGAACAAAACTTCCATCATCTTCAAAGATCATCTCTTCACTGCGAACTCTTCCAAATGAATCGAAGTTTTCAAAGGCAAAGCCAGTTGGATTGATAACCGAGTGGCAACTCATACATATGGGTGAAGCTGTCTGGTGAGCTATGGCCTCACGATTCATGGTCTGTAGCAACTCATCATGGGTTAACACCTCGTTATCTCGATCACCTACGATGTCCACGTTCGGACTGGGTATCGAGTTACAAAGGTATCGTTCTTGAAAATCTACGCCTCGGTGAATAATGCTAGTTCGATAGGTGTCATGGGTTAAAAAACTGGCACGCATTAAGAGTCCCTGGCGACGATCTCCCATCGTCTCAGGGGGGCCAGTCACCGGGGTGTGATTGTAAATTGTGGCCAAGCCGGTGTGTGAGGCAAAAGACTTTTTAGAGGTCAGAAGCTCTTTAAAACTACCTTGCTCGGTAAAAACAACGTGTTTAATAAAAGCGCGCGCTTCATCGACCATGGCTTGGTTCAGACCATTGAGATTGATACCGGCACTCAATTGATTGGGCAAGTTGCTCACATCTTTTGCGCGATCAGCAAGGGACCACCATGCTAACATATCGGCCACTTTTTCTTGCCCACGATTGGACTTTAATAGTCGTTCAGTATGCAACTTGATTTGCGCAAGGTTAGACAACGCCCCTTGATCGGCCGCATCCATTAATTCTTGGTCTGGCACCGAGTCGATGGTAGCAAATGAAATACGCGCAGCGATTTCGTACTGTGTAAGAAAAGTCTTTTCCGTCGTATGATTCCCATTTCCACCCAGCTCCAAGCGCCAAACGAAAAAAGGTGATTGCAAAGAATAAGACAAAATAGAGGTGATATTAACTAAATAGTCTCCCCCACTATTGGCCAATCCTCTGATATAGTTTTGCTCATTTGCAGTTAAAGGCCTTCTAAAAATGCGTTTAGCAAACCCATTGATAAAACCATCAATACAAGTGGCGGCTGGTGTTGCCATCGAGGAGCAAGCTCCGAAAATGGATTCGCGTTTATTTTGATCACCCACCACATCCGCAGCAACCACCTCGGCCAAGGTATGAAAGGCATCAACTTCTGAAGACGAAATAAGACTGCGTCTGGCATGTGTCGTTGAATCGTTAACCGGCGAGGGGACAGCAGAGAGAGCCCCTGAGACATTGCTCAGAGTATCACTGCCAAAAAGATCCTCAATAGCATTGGCCATCTGATTTTTTGACAGCATCAAACTCTTTGTTTCAGAGGTCTGACTATCATCTGTGCACTTAAAGCTCACGGTTCCTAATGACTCGAGTCCTGCGTCTTCGGCACTTTGAAACCCACCACAATTCTGATACAGAACAATAGTAAAAAATAACAATGTTAATTGAATAATTTTTTTTAAGCCCAATTCGGATCCCATTTCCAACTCCCCCCTTATTACGAATGCAACCATTACGCCAACTTCAAGAGTTTTTATGTAAACCTGTGCACTTAGAGTGCATCATTCTAAGAATGAAACGTTGAAGAACTTTTCAGTGTAAAAGTAAAAAACACTTTCTTTTACATGGTTTCGGTGAATCCTCGGGTTGACTTAAAGCCTCAGGAAAGGGATATCTGACGTATGACTAAATTTGAAGAATTGGTTAAAATTGTTAAGAGATTGCGAGGTCCCAACGGCTGCCCTTGGGACAAAGCCCAAACCCATAAAAGTCTCACACCTTATGCGATAGAAGAGGCTCATGAATTGGAAGAAGCCATCCATAATAACGATCTAGAAAACATGAAAGAAGAATTGGGCGATCTTTTGTTTCAATCTGTTCTGCATGCCGAAGTGGCACGGCAAGATGGACACTTCGATATCAATGATGTGATTGAAACTTTGAGCAATAAAATGGTGAGCCGGCATCCCCATGTTTTTTCCGACACTGAAGTGGCTGATGCCGATGAGGTTGTGCAAAATTGGGAGGCGATCAAAGCAACAGAAAAAGACATCGACCTCTTTGATATCCCCAAAAGTTTCCCAGCTTTGCTTTACTCCCATAAAGTGGGCAAACGCTCGAAAAAAGCTGACTTTGATTGGGAGACTCCACAGCAAGTCTTCGATGAGGTCAGCAATGAGTTTGAAGAACTCAAAGAGGCTTTAGCCAGTGGTGACAAAACCCACGTTGAAGAAGAGCTGGGAGATCTATTATTTACCATCGCCCAATTGGCCCGTCACCTCGACTTGGATTCTGAGAAGGCTCTTCGCCTCTCCAACGCCAAGTTCATTCGGCGGTTTCGCAAAATGCAGGAATTGCGTCCTGACTTCGACAGCTTATCACGGCAAGAAAAAGAAGACCTTTGGTCTGAGGCTAAAAAAGCCCTGAAAACCAAAGCTTGAGTTATCGCTTGCCCTGGCGACTCAATTGGTCATAGTCCTCGTCACAAGAGATAAAAATTTGTGAAAACCCAATCAATCCGATCTCTGTTCCTCTAACGACTTTGAAACGAAGTTTGTTTCTTAGCCTTTTGACCAAACTTAGAGTTCTCTAATATCCCCGCCCTACAAAACCGGTTTTGTTATTTTAACTCATACCAAAAGGGGAGATCATATGAAAAAAACACTTTTCATGTTTGTTGCACTTGCAACATTTATCGTTTCCGCCCAAGCCTATGCTTATACTTGGACGGATTTTTCAAAAACAAGAATCAAATACCGAATTTCAGGCTACAGCTCTGCTGACGCGGCCCAAGCCGCAGCGGTCCAGTCATTGGCCGGCTTAGAAGAGGGAGTATTGCCTAGTGCTCATATGTTCCAGTCTGATCGAGACAAGTGTCGCGACATCAACAGCTCAAAATCAAAGCGTGCGATTGGCAAATACATTGAACGCCGAGGCAAGTACTCGGGTGTTCAATCTTACGGGTTTCGACTCACTGAGAGCTTTAATAGTGCGGGCAACCCCAACTATGGGGCCTGGATCGATGCCCGAATTCCTTGTTTGAAAAAAGAAAAGAAGGATAAAGAAAAGAAAAATGACAATGTAAATCAAGACGACAATTTCTAAAATCTCGATTTATGAGAAGTCGGACGGTGGACCTGTCCGACTTTTTTTACTTATTTAAAAGTCTTCTGATTGCCTACTATCAAAACACAATTCCTAAATCCTTTAGGTCATCTAATTGGAAGTTATAGAGTGACACCTCTGGCAGTTCTTCAGACGGAATATCCTTTCCAATTCCCACTCCACCATCGAAGGGAGCTGCACTGGGTTCTTGTAGAACAAGGTCTGGTGTCACACCTATGCCATTGAGCGCCTGCCCCTTTACATTGAAAAACTCAAAAGCCGTGATCAATAACCCGTAGCTGGTTTGGTTCGAAAGAACCGTAGGAATATAAAACTGTCCCACCAGTTTACCATACGTGCGCTGCCCCACCGTCACTGAACGTCCCAGTGCCTGATAACCACTCGCAACGATTTCCGCAGAACTCTTACTATTCTCATCCACCATCACTACTAGCGGCTTGGAATCATCAAGAAAGAATTCTGGTTTGGCCTCATAGGTTTTGATTGGCGAGAAGTGACGAGCCCCCAACTTCGAGAGAGTCACAATCCGATCTTTGGCAAACAGACTCAATGTATTGACAGCTTCATCCGTATTGCCACCTGGGTTTCCTCGTAAGTCGAGAATAAAAGCTTCCACCTCAACAGTCTGCAAAATTTCCTGAACCTCTTCATAGATCGCTTGCGTAAGGCCAGGCTCAAAAGAGTTTAATTTGATTTTTAGAACTTGTGCGTCACCCAAAGATTCCACAGTGACACTGTAGAAAAATTGAAGGGGGTTTAGTGGCATCGCCCGCAGCAATAAAGTCGCTGTGCTGTCACCTCTTTGCACAACTAGATCGATAGGCTTATCCGTATCCAATAAAATCTTGTCCACCTGCTGATAAGTCATATCTGAAGCCGCCTGCCCATTCACCGATACTAAAGAGTCTCCCAATTGCAGGCCTTGAGCTTTGGCCGCCTCGTGCAGTCGAACTACGTAATGATATCCACTGAAGCCAGTTTCGATTGAGAGCCCAAAGTATTTCTTTTCTTGATGCCCCAATAGAGCTCCCGCCAACTCGCCCTCCATTGTAAACAGTGTCGAGTACTCATCCTGTGCTGCCATGGCCGATACTGTGAAGAGCTCTAGTTCACTCGACCGCTGCAAAGCTTTTTGAATATAGGTTTTTATTTTTTGCAATGCCACATCGGTGGCGGCTCGAACGTCGATCTCATTGAGTACCGGGTGTAGTAATTGAGGCAATTTTGACAAAACCTGTTTCTGATAGTCAGTAAGTCCATCCTGTGACAAGCCTTCCAGTTGATAATTTTGCAACTCAATTCGTTGAAGAAGCTGAAACACCTGGGCGCTTTTTTCTAAAACTTCATCTCGTAGAGCATTCTTTAACTGCACCAGCATCTGGCAGTCACCCCGTCGCCCCGCTGGAAACTCATCGATCAGGTTGTTGAGATTTTCGATATAATCTTTTTGCTCGACAAAATCTTGTAAGATTTTCTGTTTTTCTTGTTTAGTTAAAAGTAGCCCCATGGGATCTGCCGTATCAGGAAACTGCTCAATAAATCTTTGAAACTCTCGCGGCGAATTGGCATCAAAAAGACTGCGTTGAAAATGCACCTTTAGGATTGTACTGAACTGAGTTTGCAGTGAACCGCACTGGTGAGCCAATGGAACAGCCTCTGGCTCTGGCTCTTGTTCTTGCACTTGGTTTAGTGCGCCCCCCGTTGCCTCCCAGCTGTAAATGAGTTCCAAAGGAAGAGAAGTTACTGGCGTAGGTACGTACACGGGATCACATATTTCTTTATCTAGGGTCGCTGCATACCAACATATTTTACCATCGATTTCTTTTAATTTAAGCTTATTCCCTTCAATCAAGTATAGAAATTTCTGATCCACATTCTTTTCACTATCAAGGGCCCCTTGAACATGAATTTGCAGGGCCGGCTGCGGTGGTGCCTCTTCTTTTCCAACGGGACGGTATTCTGCGTCCTTGACCGTCATAGAAGAGCCCACCTGCTGCAAGGCTGCTTTTAAGTCAGCCAATGTCATCATTCCGGGAACCGAGGTTTTTGTCTGTTCGACCACGTAAGGCACCACAGGTTCAGAAAAAACTGTTTGAATCACCTCTAAATCCACATTGGCATCCTCAACAATGAAGAGGTCTTGAAAACCCCCAATTGGAAAAGGGTCCTCATCGCAAAACCATTTGGTGATCGACTCTCCCTGCTGCTGGATCGTCGATTCAATGCAAACTTTATTTTCAACAAACACCAGCTTCCAGAGTCCCGGCACCAGCTTGATGTAGGTTAGGGTTTGAATAATTTTATTTCCTTTTTCAACCCCTTCCGCATGCAGGACCAGCCCAGCATAGCTTTGACTATGGTACTCAACACTGGGAATTTGAGTCTCAGTAATTTCTAGACTGGGATGAAGCTCATGAATGCGAGCGTCGAATTGCTGCATGGTCGAAATGATAAAACGTCCCGATTGAAAAGTAGCGGGATACTCGGTATCGGCGAAGCTGGATCCCCCAGCCAGCAACACCACACACAACAACACAATATGAGTTAATAGATGTTTCACCGAGCCCCCCCCCATTAAAAACATGCTTCTTCATACGTTGACTGTTTTCTGAATCGCAAAGCACAGCTTTTTATTTCAAATATAAGAAACTCTTATTCTAAGGGTCTATGCGAAATGACAGAGCGTAGAGGCCCGTTGTGCTATTATTTTTTTTGATCGCAAGTAATCTTTACAGAAGGCACCTATGAAAATCACACCCGTTTTTTCAACTTTTTTGCCAGAAAATTCAGCTCATCAACTTTAAGAAGGGCGGACAGTGCGAAGTAGATCACTCCCCCTCCGGCAATAATAAACAGCAAGATTGGAAAGTCTAATATGAAACGCCCTTGCTGCCAGGAGAATCGGTTCACTAGACTAAGATAATATCCCATGACACCCGCGGCGACCGAGCAACTGATAACATTGCGACCAATTACATTCCACTCCAACCAAGCGATCCGTTTTTGTACCACAAACAAACAAACCACAAAGTTCAAGAGGCTCACAATGGCTGTTGATAAAACGAGTCCGTTCAATTGATAAAGACTCATAAGATAAGGAGCCAAGACCAAGTGAATCATCAAACCTGCCAGACTGATAAAAGCCGGAGTATGGGTATCTCCTGTGGCGTACAATGATTGGTTAAGAATTTTCAGCGACCCCGCTGAAATCAAGGTGATACAGTAAATTTTTAAAATAGCAGCAACGATACCCACTTCACCAGTGGTAAATTCACCCCGTCGAAATAAGACATCAATAATATCCACTCCGAGAAACCAAAAACCAAAAGCCGCCGGGATGGCCAGGAAATAAAAGAGACTCAAGTGCTTGGTTACCGAGTGAATAAAAACTTCCTTTTTACCCTGGCTCCAATAGTCCGAGAGTGTGGGTAAAAGTGTGGTTCCAATACTGACAGCAATCAGTGATAAGGGGAGCTCCAAGAGGCGATCACCTAAATAAATATAGGAAACTGCTCCCTGCATTTGGCTGGCAAAATACACATTCACCAAATTGAGAATTTGTAGAACACCCACCCCAAAAAAGGCCGGAAGAAACTTCAGCAATACTTTTTTCACTTCTGGGTTGAGAAGGTTTGCCGAAAATCTTGGAGATACCTTCAATTTGATGACCGAAGGGAGTAAAAATAGAGCTTGTAATAGGCCACCTACGACAACAGCTCCGGCCGAAGCCTCGGCTAGGATATTTGTATCACGAAAAAACCAAAGCCCCGAAATAATCGCCACGTTGAGAAACAGAGGGGCAAACCCTGAGTAGCCAAATTGTTTGTGGCTGTTTAACAGGGCCATAAAATAGGCGAATAGGGTCACGAATAGAAGAAAGAAGATCATAATCCGTCCCATTTGGATGGTCATCTCGATTTTCCCAGGAATTTCGGTAAAGCCTTCTCCGCTAAGCCACCAGGGCACCACCACATCCATAGCCACAAAAACCACACCACAGATCAGCACCACCATCCCCAAAAGCAGGGTAAAAACCCCATCGGTGAGGCGCTTCTGGGCCACCGAGTCGCCTTTTTTGATTAAAGAGACATAAATCGGAATAAAGCTAACGGAGAGTCCCCCTTCCCCCAAAAAGCGCCTGAAAAAATTGGGCAGCCGAAAGGCCGCAATCCAAGCGTCTTTCATGTCCAAGGGTAAAAGGGACAGGATCAAGGAGTCTCGAATTAGTCCCAAAATTCGGCTAGTTAGCGTTCCTGCCCCAAACAAAAGGGCCGATTTTGCTGTGGTACGCGGTTGTCGTTTCTCTGTGGATGGGTTCAATGAAGCTCCTTTGCCAGGAAAGAGCTTGTCTTACAGCGTCTTTTCCGTTATCACCACATGTTCATAAGTTATCTTGGAGGTTTACCCTTGGCAAATATTCAATCGGCAAAAAAGCGCGCGCGCCAGGCAATCGTTCGTAGAGACCGTAACCAACAGATGAAAAAAGGAATTCGGAAGTTGGAAAAGAGAGTCCGTCAGGCCATCGCTAGCAAAGACAAAGATGGTGCTGCTAGCATGCTTCGCACGTACGAAAGCGCAATCGATAAGGCTGCCAGAAAAGGGAAATTTCACGCTAAAACTGCGGCTCGTAAAGTGAGTCGTCTAGCTTTGGCGATGAATAAAGCCCTTAGCTAAAACCTACTAGACTAAAGCCCTTTCGGCTTGTCTCAATCTTTAAAGAAAATCGCCAAGATCGTCGATATATTGTTATGGAAACAGAATATCGACGTAAAGCACCCAGAAGAGACTTTGATGGTAAAGTCGGAGCCTTATTCAAAGGTGAAATGACGATCACCCAATGCTCACAATTGGGCGAGGGCGGCGCACTCATTACCGAAGATAAAAATCTGAAAAGCATGAAAGAGGGAGACCCTCTGGTCCTCACCCTTTTTCTGGTGAACATAGGACCTGTTATAGCAACCGCGGAATGCGTCTACCGCTCTTCAAATGGTAAAATTGGCCTGCAATTCAGAGATCTAGATACGCGATACAAAAAGTTGATTCGTGAATTTGTTTCTCGACGGAAAATTCGCGAGGGAGCCGCATGAACACAGCTTTAAAACAACAGCCCGCTCCATATAAATACCGACTGTCAATTCTCGTTCCGATGTACAATGAAGCCGGCACCATCCTTTTTGTTTTAAACAAAGTTAAATTGGCCCTTGAGGGCGAGAGCTTTGAGATCATTGTCGTCGATGATGGCTCGGTCGACCACTCAAGAGATGAAGTGGAAAACTTCATAGCTTTGAACCCTTCATTGCCAGTACACTATCATCATCAAATTAACCAAGGAAAAGGTGGAGCCATACGCACCGGGATCAAGAATGCCACTGGCGAGATACTGGTTGTTCAAGATGCTGACCTCGAATATGACCCCACAGATATTCTCCCCCTTCTCACCCCCTTCATCGAGGGAGCGAAGGTGGTCTATGGGTCACGCAATTTAAGCAAGGGTGAGCGTGAGCACTCCACACTTTTATTTTACTGGGGCGGCTTGCTTGTAACATACGCGACCAATTTCTTATTCGGGTCCAAGCTCACCGATGAAGCCACCGGATACAAACTCTTTCATGCCTCATTGTTCGAGACCCTCAGCTTTAAGCACAATGACTTTGCTTGGGAACCCGAGATTACCGCCAAAATTCTAAAAAATAAAATCGACATCATTGAAAAACCCATTACCTACAAACCCCGCTCAAAAGACGAAGGCAAAAAGATTTCTTGGATAGATGGTGTCAAGGCCATTGCCGTTCTGGTTGCTGAACGATTGAAAAAATGATCCTTAAGAAATGGTTACCCCATCTCACGATTTCATTATTGGTTTTGGCAGCCTATTGGAACTGTATTCACAACCAATTCCTCTGGGACGACGAATTTTTAATTGAAAAAAACACCTACTTGCATAGCTTCTCGCACCTACCAAAAATGTTAATTTCTAATTCAACGGCTGGATTTGGAGGGGTCGACAACTTTTACCGCCCCACCCAGAACATCTACTACCTGTTCATCTACCAGATTTTTGGAAAAAGTGAGGTCGCCTTTCACTTGGGTAACATTTTCCTCCACCTTCTCAATGGCATTTTAATGTTTCTGGTACTGGTTCGCTTGTTAAATAATCGTTGTTGGGCGTTTATTGCCAGTGTCCTCTGGGCCACCCACCCCACCCATGTCGAAGCGATCAGTTATATTAGTGGAACCGCCGACCCAATGGGACTCCTCTTTTTCTTTGTTGGACTATGGATCATGCCTTTTCACAGTTTCAAAGAAAACTGGAAATCTCTATTCGGGGCTTGGATCTGTTTTGTGCTATCAATCTTATCGAAAGAAGCAATGATTGTGGTTCCAGCTCTTTTGATTTTAGTATTGGCACTCAAGAACCCGAAACAAAGGTGGACTTGGAAGACCTACATCCCAACCCTTCCCTTTTGGGCCACCGCAGGCATCTACATGCTCTTGCGCAAAACCCTCTTAAACTTTAACGACACATACAGTTTTTTTAAAACATCCAATATCTACA
>CBDUOS010000105.1:0-12826 GCA_965368905.1 uncultured Bdellovibrionales bacterium
GTTTAAGCACTCTTAAGTTGAGGTAAAAATGTTTACAGATGTGTCAGAATTAAAAGATCGTCGAATTATGATCGTTGGACTTGGACGAACCGGAGTGGCTTTATCCCGGTTTCTTTGTGACCACGGTGCAAAAGTCACTGTTACAGACCACAAATCACGGGCTGAGCTTCATACTGCCTTGGAGCAAATGGAGGGACTCCCCATTGAGTTTGATTTGGGTGGCCACACTCCTAAAAAGTTTCTTGAACAAGAGCTCATCATTTTGAGCCCTGGGGTTTCGCCCTATTTGAAGATTTTCGAATATGCCCGCAATCACAATGTTAAGGTGACCGGGGAGTTTGAGTTTTCTTCATGGTTTGTAAAAGAACCCATTATTGCCATCACAGGTACCAATGGTAAAACCACCACAACCTATTTGATTTACAAAATGTTGAAAGAGTCGAACGTCAACGTTTGGGTGGGTGGCAATTATGGACCACCATTGGTGGATTACCTTCGCTCCGATAATAAAGCCGATGTCATTGTTCTAGAAGTTTCCAGCTTTCAGTTAGAACACTGTGAGCGATTCACGCCACAAAATATTGTTTTTACTAATTTGGCTGAAGACCACCAAGACCGTTACAAATCGATGGAAGATTATGTAAACGCGAAAAGAAGAATTTTTCTTAACACCAACCAAGCCACGACAAGCATTCTCAACGCAGATGACAACGCGGTGATAGAGTTGGCCCGCGATCCAGCAGTCCAGCGGGGACGTATTTTCTACTTTTCTTGTAAAAAGGCATTGGAGCCTCAAATTATGAATATTGGTGGAGTGGTCAATATGAAAACGGACTTAAAAGTGCGTACCGGTCCAGAAATCGAGCATTTTTCAATGGAAAAGAGTCGTGCTCGTGGCCAACATATGATTGAAAACTTTATGGCGGCCTTGTTGGCCTCCCGTGAGCACGGAGCCACCCGAGAGGCCATTCAAAAAGTGATCGATGGGTTTAAAGGAATTCCCCATCGCTTGGAGTATATCCGTCGAGTCGGTGGAGTTGAGTTCTTCAATGATTCAAAAGCGACCAACGTTCATTCTGTGAAAAAGGCTTTGGACTCTTTTGGTGAAAACGTTATTTTAATTATGGGTGGTAAAGACACAGGCCTTAACTATGAGCCCATCTATGATCACGTAAAGCGAAAAGTGAAATCTTTAATTTTGTTTGGTGAAGCCAAAGAACGAATCAATCGCGACATTGGTGATGCCTCAGAAACTTTTCTTATCGGTACCTTTGAAGAAGCCGTTCTCATTGCTTATCAAAAATCAAGAATCGGAGACGTCGTCCTAATGTCTCCGGGATGTTCAAGTTTTGATATCTTTGATAGTTACGTCGAGCGTGGGAATTACTTCAAAGAGATCGTAAAAAACTTCTCATAAATTTTTCCTGCAACGGGGCTCTAGAGGTAAAACTCTAGAGTGTCCAATACTCGATTCAAATTATTTTTAGTTCTCGGAACCCGTTCGTTTCTCCCGACTTTTGTGTGGGGTGGGAAGCGTAATTTGGACTACCTCAAAGTCTAGAGGGCATTGCCTGTCAGAATTTGAAAGAGGACAATAAATGTATGAAATCTCAAGCAAAAAATGTTTTTTTGACTCTCTTCGTATTGATCACTTTTGGCCTCATCCAAGTTTACACATCCAGCTACATATTTGCGGTTGATAAGTACGGCGATGGACTTTTGTTTTTCAAAAAACAATTGATCTTTGTTTTTGCGGGCCTTTTATTGATGGGAATTCTAGTAAAAATTCCACATAACGCTTTGATTCGTTACGGTTGGTTGTTTTGGTTTGTTGCCGTCCTCGGCCTCTTTGCCACCTTTGTTCCTGGAGTCGGTGTAAAAGTGGGTGGTGCTCAACGTTGGATTCCATTGGCTTTTGGATTTCGTTTTGAACCTTGCGAACTAATGAAGGTTTCCCTGCCGTTACTCTGTGCCAGCTTTCTTTCACAGCGGGATGATGTTTGGGGAAAGTGGACCTGGCCACTTCGTGGGATCATAACCTTGGTCCCCATTGGCTTACTTTTGCTCCAACCCGACTTTGGCTCGTTTACGATTTGTTTGATGGTTCTTGCCACAATTCTTTTTGTGTGTGGGCTACCGTGGACCTACATGTTGGGAGCCATGGTCGTAGTAATGCCAGGTTTTTATTTTTTAGTGATGAATGTCCCTTACCGAAAAGCTCGTGTTTTGGCTTTTTTAGATCCGTTTAAAAACGCCGAATCCAGTGGTTTTCAATTGGTTCAAAGTATGATCAGCTTTCATTCTGGTGGATTGAATGGTGTGGGTTTAGGCAATGGGCAAGGGAAGCTTTTCTTTCTGCCAGCAGCACACACCGACTTTACTTTGGCGGTTCTGGGTGAAGAGTTAGGATTTATCGGGTTTGTCCTTTTACTGACGATGTACGCCTACTTAGTTTGGCGAGCCTTTCAGTTGTCCTTTTCTTTAAAAACTTTAGAAAAACAGGTATTGGCATTGGGGTTAACAGTGACCTTCGCTTATTCTATTTTTGTGAATGTTGGTGTGACCTTAGGACTGCTGCCAACCAAAGGGCTGACCTTACCTTTTCTTAGCTACGGTGGTAGTTCTCTTTTGATTAACTGCTTTTTATTTGGAATTATTTTAAATTTACTGATGAGCTACCAAAAACCACTGAAAAGACGATATGGGAGGCGAAAAAAATGAAACTCACTTTTTTCCTCTTCTCATTGATATTTTTCTTGAGCCTTCAAGCATTCGCTCAAGCCACTCGACTGAATGCTGCTGAAGACTACAAGGGTGATAGTTGGAGTGTGACTTTTGGCGCTTCCTATACCAGTCGAGTTCTATGGCACAACGAATCGGGCACAGATCCCGCTTATGTTACTACGGGGCGACGGATTCGTGTGCCCGACGTGAATTTGTCGTTGTCAGTGATTAAAGAGTTTATGAACACTCAGAAGATATCAGTCACTGCGATTCTTTTGGGTGGGATCGCCGACTCGACAGGGAAATCCGGTGGTGAAAACCTTGAGCCCCTAGAAGAAAAATTAGAAGGCTATCATATCGGTGGTGGACTCACTGTGAACTACAACACTTATTCCTATGGACTAAAACTTCAGCCCTATGTGGGAGCAAAAATTATTTCGGAGCAAGGTGAACTCAATTTGTTGCACAACAATGGAGGAACCCAGCTGAACACAATTCATGAGTTTGAAGCACAGTTGGTGCACCTTGGTATTGGCGTTCGTGCATTTGATGCCGATTACAATTTGATGTCTTACTTTGAAATTAACACGCCCCAAGTTATGAGCGAGAGTTACAGCCCTGTCGGGCAAGTGACTGGAACCAATATACCGATCACCAGTGAAACCGAAATCACGCGTGACCCAGTGGCTTTTGCCATGGGGTTTGGCTACTACTTCTAGCCGTCCCTTACCAGATTAACATTTTCATACAGAAGACAGAGCCCCCCGACTTAATAAACTCTGAGGTATCAACTTCGTGAACGGAGTAGCCGAGTTTTTTCAATTGCGAAACTGTTTGGTTCGCACCTTTTTGTAATATTACATCTCGACCGTTGGGCGTGCACATGTTGCACGCTAGTTGTTCAGTAGCCTCTTGTAAGGGGACGCGCAAGAGATTTTCAAATTGGCTTTCTAAGGTTGCAAGTCCTTCAAGAGTGAAAGCTTCCTCAACATAGGCGGCAGTCTCTTTTCCTAGAATTGCTAAGCAAGTGTCCAAGTGATAAAATCGATCATCTTTTAGTTCAAAGGTTATAATTTTTTGGTCGATTGTTTTCTCTAAAGTTTCGTAAACTTCAGGGGAGGTTCGGAACCCGTAACCGCCATAAACTTGACCCGATTCGTAATTCCAAAGGGCATCCCCCATGCCTTCAAACAGTTGGTGGGAGAATTGTGTTGGAATCCCCTCTGAATCAGCCCAGGTTTTAAAGAAGGCCACCTCTGGTTGGCGTTGTGGTGAGTGCATTTGGCTTAGGACAATTTTTGTTTGGCATTCTTTGTAATAGGGAAAGGTTTGGTTGGCGCAGAAAACCATATCTGGAAAACCCTGTTGCCCTTCAATGGTAATGACTTCCATACCCACTTTTTCAAAAGTGTGTTTTAGAGTCTCCCATTGCTTTTGTGCCATTGGGCGGTTCACTTTTTTCAAATTACCAGACTCATCCACCATATGCGGATTGATTGCGTACTCCACATCAAACTGCGCGGGAGTCACCATCAGAACTCGTTTCGGCCATTCCATACCACCTCCATTGGGGCTCTATCTGGCCCAAACACCTATAATTTCGCAACGAGCGGCGCATCAATATGGACAGATGACGGAATCAGGAGGACTGGGGTACTCAAAAGCCACATTCATGGGGGGAATTATGAGATTAAGTCTTATTCTATTGGCTATTTGTTTCACGAGCTTGGCCTTTGCCGAAGTTCCTAGATATGGATTTACTGAAGAAGAGAATACCGCCATGGCTGAAGCCAATGCGCAAACAGCCTTCTTTCAAACTTACAATCCAACACTCTTTACATCAAACAATCCTCTTAGCTTTAACCTGATAGAGAAATCAGAAGCCTCTGCTTACGCCGAGTACAATGAAGCGGGCTATTTGATTATGAGCTACAACTTTGCATTCCGTTCGCGAAAGGCCAAAATGACAATGGCCGAAAACTTGCCTGCAGGCGTACAACTGGTTATTTTTACGGACTCCAACTCTTCTAGTGAAGCCAAACGAATCAAAAAAGAGTTTGGTGAAGTGATCGATGCGAATCGGATCACAGTTGTTTATATGCCAGGAGCGTCTCGTGGTTTTTGGGCTCGCGATGGTGTTCCTGTTCCCGTTTTTCGTAAAATCAAAGGGCAAAACTCTGTGGAATTATTTACCGTAGTCGACGCTCGTTACACCCGTTTTGAGCAGGATGAACGCTTCGGTGACCTTTTTGAAGCTGAAATGACATCTTATGATTACTATTATGAAGGTGGAAACTTTATCGCCAATGATCGTAATGAGTGCTTGGTAGTTAATAAAACAGCTACCGCCAGAATTCCAGATAGAATCTTTAAAGATCACTATGGATGTAACAAGCTCGTTCGACTGCCGCATGTTAAAGGAATTGGACACGCTGACGAGAGCGTTAAATTTATAGATGCCAATACTGTAATGACTGATGAGCGGCGATATGTGCAACAGCTTGAGGAGAATGGTTACGATGTGATCAAGCTTCCTCGGCCCAATAACAGCTATGAAACTTATGTCAATTCTCTACCCATCAATGGAACCATTTTTGTGCCAATTTTTGATCAAGAAAAAGATGAGTCTGTGCTGCAGGCCTATCGTGATGCTGGGTTCAAGAAAGTTATTGGAATCAATTCTGAAGTGCTTTCTAATGATGGATTGGGTTCACTCCATTGTATCACAATGACCTATCCACCAGTGCCCATGAGCGAGCTTTTGAACTCTATGGGTGGTGCAGTTCTTCAATAGAGCTTGTGACTCGGTTTATTCGCTGTTATTAATTTTGGATGAAAAAACCAAGATATGTGATAGCGGGTGGCGGAACTGGTGGGCATATTTACCCCGGATTGGCACTTGCCGAGTCGTTAAAAAAGTCACAGCCCGAGGCTGAAATTCACTTTGTTGGTGCTGAAGGTGGCTTGGAGGAAAAGATTGTTCCAAGCCACGGTTATCCGATCCATCTTTTAAAGGTGGGACGGCTGCATAGCAGTGTGGGGCCTTGGCGACAAGTTAAAGCCGCATTACTTTTACCTTACTCTTTTCTTCAAGCGATTGCATTGTATATCGTCCTTAGGCCTCGCTGGGTCTTAGGCACGGGTGGTTTTGCTTCGGGTCCCTTTGTCTTAGTGGCCTCTTTGTTGGGGGGGCGCACGGCCATCCTGGAGCCTAATGCCTATCCGGGAATGGCGAATCGCTGGTTGGCAAAGGTCGTCACTTATTGTTTTGTCGTTTTTGACCAAACTAAGGATTATTTTCCAGAGAAAAAAGTGGTGTCAGCCGGTTTGCCCGTACGGATGGAGAAAAAAACACCACATTTGGATTATTCTGGGCAGAGACCTTTCCGTGTGTTGATTTTTGGTGGCAGCCAAGGTTCTCGAGCCATTAACAATGTGGTGGGAGAATGGGTTGAGAGCTTAGGGGATCAGGCTTCTGCGTATGATATCTATCACCAAATTGGAGCTCGTGACTTTTCAATTTGGAAAGAGCGATACGGTGACAAGTATAAGGACTCTTTAACCTATGTTGAATACATCGACGATATGCCAACACAGTTAGACTGGGCGGATGTGATCATCTGCCGCTCCGGAATCAATTCAACGGTAGAAGTGGCAATGTCCAGCCGACCAGCAATTTTTATTCCGTTACCGACAGCTGCGGATAATCATCAGGTGAAAAATGCCCAAGCTCTTTCAGAAAGGGGCGCCGCCATGATGATCGAAGAGAAAGACCTGAATGCTGAAATGCTGGGGAAGACATTGCAAGAGCTGAAAGAGAATCCCAGTCGGTTGATGGATATGATGAATCAGTTAAAAGATATTGATTATTCTCATGCACCAAAAGAAATTCTCAGTATATTGATGGGAGCCAACGAATGAGTATTGCAAAAACCAAGGCCCACTTTATTGGTGTGGGCGGAATTGGAATGTCGGCACTGGCTGAACTCTTTCAAAATTTGGGAGCACAGGTCTCTGGTAGCGATCAAAGTGAAGGAAAGCAAACCGATCATTTAAGTGAAAAGGGGATTGACGTCATAATAGGGCATGATCCGCAAAATATTACAGACGATTTAAATGTTGTTGTTTATTCCAGTGCAATTAAAAAAGACAACCCAGAGTTGAAGAAAGCCATTGAATTGTCGATTCCGATTATTCAAAGAGCCGAGGCCTTGGCCGAAGTGATGCGCTTCAAGCGAGGAATTGCGGTGGGTGGGACCCATGGTAAAACCACCACCACCAGTATTATAGGATCGATATTTCTGCACGCTGACTTCGACCCAACGATCGCTGTTGGGGGACGTTTGAAACTGATTCAGTCCACGGCTCGTTTAGGCAATGGTCCTTGGATGGTGGCCGAAGCGGATGAAAGCGACGGAAGCTTTGCTCGCTTGCATCCCGAAATCAATATCATTACCAACATCGACAATGATCATTTGGATCACTACGGTGATTTTGCAACCTTACAGCAAGCTTTTTTGAGTTTTGCTATGGACATCCCTTACTTTGGTTGTTCAGTGGTTTTTGGTGATGACCCGAAAACACGAGAACTTTTCAAAGGGTTTCCAAAAAGAGTTTATTTCTATGGTTTTAATACAGAGAATGATTTTGTTTTAAAAGAAGCGGGCTCGGGATTTGAAGTGATCTTTGAGGATAAGAAGCTGGGCCTATTGAACTTGTCAGTGCCGGGTCGACACAACGCTTTGAATGCGTTGGCAGCTTGTATTGCCACTCATCAAGCGGGAGTTCCCTGGGAAAAGTGTTTTGCTGGAGCTAATGACTACTCGGGTGTGGATCGTCGCTTCCAATTGATTGGCGATGTGGAGGGGGTACAGATTTTTGATGACTACGCCCACCATCCCACTGAAATTGCGGCAACAGTACAAGCGGTAACAAGCCTGAAAGGCATTGGTCAGTTCCATTTGATTTACCAACCCCATCGTTTCACGCGAACTCGAGATTGTTGGGAAGCCTATAAGGATTGTTTCAAAGGGACTGATCAGCTTTATATGGTGGATATCTATCCAGCCGGTGAACAACCCATAGAGGGCATTTCAAGCCCGGAGCTCTGTCAACATTTGAGTTTGGATTGCCATTATTGTCCCGATGAAATTGAACTTTTAGATATGATCAAATCCAATGTGAAACCTGGCGATGTGGTGATGACCATGGGTGCCGGGCAAATTTGGAAAGTGGCTCATCTTGTTGTTGAGAAACTCAGTGGAGCTTAATCATGCAGATTGAAGACAATAAACTCTTGTCTGATTTTACAGAGTGGAAAGTGGGTGGACCCGCCGAAAAATATGCGGCCCCCAAAAACTTTGAGGACTTGAAAGAGGCAATGCTGTTTGCTCGTGGTAGCCAATTGCCAATAACGATTCTAGGTGGCGGAACCAACGTCTTGGTCAGCGATCAAGGGGTTCCTGGATTGGTAATTCATACCATTCACCTGAACAAGGTTTCAGTTTTAGAAACCAGTCAGAACCTCATTGTCGAGGCTGATGGGGGGGCGCCGAAGTCAGAGGTTTTAAAAATATTTTTAAAACATCGATTGGCTCCCGCCATTTTTTTAGCAGGTCTCCCTGGTGATATGGCTGGCGGAGTTGTTATGAATGCCGGTGTCGGGCACAAAGTGGCTCCTCGTGAGTTTTGCGAGATCGTTAAAAGTTTTGATATTTTCACGTTCAACGCAATGGGCGAGGTCGAAACCCGAACCTTCGAGCACGCGGATGTGTCTTGGATGTATCGGAAAAGTAAAAATTGGCAACCCGGTGTGATTACAAAAATTCGCGTCACTTGGCCTAACCAGCCCGACGATGAGGTTTTGAAATTCGTTCGTGAAGGAAACAAGCGTCGCAAGTCCACTCAGCCTCTATCTGAACCTAGTTGTGGTTCTGTTTTCAAGAACCCTGAAGGTGATCATGCTGGCCGCTTGATTGAGTCCAGTGATCTCAAAGGTTTTTCGATTGGTGGTGCTCAAGTATCTGAGAAGCATGCGAACTTTATTGTCAACAAGGGTGGAGCCACAGCTCAAGACATCAATGAAGTGATTCAACATGTTCAGAAAACGGTGAAGCAGAAGCATTCAGTTTTGCTCACTAATGAAGTTGTCTATTTAGGGAAATGGTAAATTAGTCTGGGCGGCCATCGAAGGTGAAGAGGTTGCCCCCTTCCCTTCCTTTGAAAGTGGTGTGATCTAGAAGATGTAGCGACCTTTTAAGAGCAGTCCATCAGCATCGATACGATTTAGGCCGTTGTTTCCAACAATATTGATCCAACGGTAAGAAATATCCGCAGCAAAGGATTTGGCCAGTGCCATGGTGATTCCACCTTGAAAACCAATGGTTCCATCGAGCGTAACTTCTCCGAAGTCTTGTTCAAATGGTAGTGGAAAGTTAAGGCCTGTGAACAAGCTCACTTGATCAGAGACAACGTAGTCAATGTTGGCTTGCAACAACATCATGCTAAAGCTTGGCGCTGCAGCTCCAGATTGAATGGAGGTTCCTTGGATATTAACCGCTTGAATTTCACGCGGACTTTCGAAAACAATTCCGCCAATCAAAGATAGGGGCGCTTTGTTTTTCATATGCTGACTGAGGCTGTACTTGTACTCAGCACCAAACCCGAAGGTTGTGTTGGTTTTGGTATCGTAAGTATCTTGCCCCAGCTTGACAGTGTCACGGTTGGAAAAATTGTAGAACCCAACAATGCTGAAGCCCTTCATTTTTTGGCGAACATCTTTGAATTGCATTTTTGATTTTGTGGTATTCATTTTGGTTGCTGCATTGGCGGCGCTAGCCATTCCAACTATCAAAAGTAGTGAGGCAATGAGTCTCATGGTAATCCTTTCGTTGTATTCGTAGGCAACATGTATACCCCTGCTCCTAGAACGGAACAAGAAATGCCATCAATTGTTACGGAATTCTTGAGGGGAGTTTGACGCGGAGGAAGAATCACCTCCGTTTTTTTGTTGGTTGAGGCTGTGGACAACGAATCCAGTGGCGACCAATGACACTCCTGCCCAGAGCCAACGGTTTTTGTACCAGTGAGGACGAGTGGGTTTGGCGGCCAGCGAGGGCAATTTCAAGTCTTTGTTCTTTTTCTGTGTCGAGGAAGTGGAGCTTTGACTAACACATGTGCCATCGTAAAGTCGAAATTGACCTGAAGTTGATGGCAGTGTGTGGAATTGGGGAGAATAGCAGCTTCCTTGTGCTAGTGGGTGAGCACTGACTTTTGAGTCTTCAAGTTGAGACAAGGGGCTGACAATCTTGACGGGTTGCCATTGGTTGGAAACAAAGTCTAACCGGACTGTTCCTTTTCGGTATCTAAAAAACTTTGAACGGTTTCCGACTGGACGGCCATTGATCAAGATACTACGAAATTGGTTGGAGCCTTCAGGAAAAGACCAAACTTGCAAAGGGTGGCTCATTTTGAGGGATTCATATTCCTCAACAAGGGGAGGGGGGAACAGTTGGTGGTCTATTGTCAAATTGGGGTTAAAGAGGAGAGCTTGATGTAACCAATAAGACGATTTTTCCCTGTCCAACTGAGCCGTTCGTAAAAAACTATAGTGTATAATTTTTTGCAATTTTGAAGGCCATAGGTGGTCATGCTGCCTGTCGCCAATGGATTCAAAAAGCTGTTTCGATTTCTCCAGTGAGCCCTTCAGAAATTCAAACTGAGCCTGTTTAAAATCTTGTAAAAGTTTTTCATGGGCGGTTTCATCTTGCCTTTGAAAGAACTGGGAGTAGGAAACCCATTCGGGATTCTCCATTAAATGCTTTTCAAACTGAACATCCGAAACATTTGGTCCTTGCACCAGAATGTCTTGGGCCATGAGATTCCAAATAAAAAGTAATGCAATCATAATTTCTCCGTTTCAAAGACCACCCGCCGTTTTTGGGGTTTGGTATTTTCCTTAACAAATTTAGTGCCAATGAGTTTGGGGTTTCGAACAACCACAGTAAACTCACCAGAATAACCGGCCAATTTGGGGGCCTCCTCTGCTGGTATTAACACACTGAAATGACGGGGGCTTTTAGCCGAACGAATCAACTTGACCGCGTAGGCCACTCGTTTGGCTTTTTCGGTGGGAGTGAGTGGTGTTGAGAGCAGATCCACCACACCATATTGTCCAATGATTTGGTCCAAAGATTCGTAATTTGAAACCTGAATCGGCACCAATGACTCTCCCTTTGGGATGTAGGTGTCGAGATGGATGGGTGCTCTTTCTGTTAGAGGACGGTCCTTAGTTTCGTGAAACTGGGTCAAAAGTGCAAAAAGACCCAGTCCCAGTCCGAAGGCAAGGGTCAAGGAGTTGGGCCAAAAAGATCCTTCTTTTGTTTCAAAAAGTTTGTTTTTTAACTTTGTAATGTTCGTAGTGTTTATAAAATTTTTCATGACTGACCTCTAGAAAGACGAAAAAGCTAAGTACAAAAAACATAAAAATCAAAACTTCGATCAGTGTCTGCCCGCGCCGATCGCTGCTTTCCATAAATGACCTCCTGAGTGTGGATGACTGTGACACCGGCCTGACCAAACTTTGTGGACGGGGACCCAGTGCAAGACCCATGTTGGTAGAAGCTCACGTAAGGGGATATCCCATTGAGCTTGAATTCTTTGTTGAGCCCAATGCAAAGGTTTGCGTTTGTAAACTCTCGCAATGTCTCGTACTTCAACGGCCAACTGTGAGTTCGTCGGTTTTAAAATCAGGCGGCTGCGACTTCGGTTTGGACTTTTCCAATAGCGACTCCAATCTTGGGTGGTTTTGTGAAATTCTTTTCGAAACTCATACAGAGCTCTACGTGCATTGAATAAGCCCACCTTGAACAGACCATTTTGTAGAGTCCGCAAAGCTTTTTGTTCGATCACAACGACTTTTCGACGAACTTGTGCGGCGGCTTTAACGGGGGGCGGAGCTGTTAGTATGAGGACATCCAAAGCTTTCTTTTCAGCCCAAAGCCAGCGGGCTCTCGGATTTAGATTCATGATGTCATTGTTGCGGTCAACTAAGGCTTCTTGTGACTTTAAAACATAGTGGTGACATAAATTGTTTAACTTCATCCGCTGTTGCATCAACCAGATTATCCAAAAAATTGAGAAAAGTATGGTAACGATCAATGGTATCCAGAAAACCAAACTGATCATGGCAAAACCTCGTTGATTCATAATGCATCTCCAAAGTCTCCACTGGTAAACTCGGTGTTGCGTTGAAGTTGGAAGACTTTATTAGGAATCAGGGCTGTGTGAAGTTGAGTCTTCACCTGAACTTGGTCTCCCCATTGGCTTTGCTGGATCACTTCGACCTTGGCGAAGGGGAGGAGCTGCACACGTTTTTCAAAGTCGCGAGTGCATTCAATCGCAATGGTCTCTTTGGCCAGACATTGCGACAGCTGATAGGTCCAATGATCGACCCAATAAAATGCGAACAAGCTGTGGAGACCGCCCAACACTAGAGTCGCCCCCGAAACCAGCGCTGGAAGAGAGAGGAGGGTCTCCACAAGAGCTTGTCCGCGTGAGTTAAGAAACAACAAAGATAAGGTCATCGGTTCTTGCGGCTACGAGAGCCTTGGAAGAAATCACCCATATCCTTTTTGCGAAGGTCGCTGGCCTCCACATTTTCAAATTCAATATTGATACTGGCTTTGCCGCCTTGAAGGGATTGGGTGATCTGTGCCAATTTGCCATTGGTCGTTTTGGAAAGGATTCGCATGATACCCATACTTGCAACCGCCATCAGAGCCACAATCACCATGTACTCGACCAATCCCTGACCTTTTTGATTCAATAAAAGTTTCTTCATGTGTTGCCTCCTGAATAATAGGAGGTCTTTGCAATGTGGGGAACATACTGAGGCTTAAGAAGCGACGGGCTTCTCAAGAAATATTCGAAAAGTTGTTCGGATTTCTACTTTTTACTTTTCTTTTTGCTGGCTTTGGCAGCGGCTCGTTTTTGACTGATGTTGTCAATAATTCCGAAAGCCTCTGTGCGCAGATCGTTCTCGTAAATGAAACGGTAAAATCCTTCGATTTCAGGGCTCTGACGAAACTTTTTCAGTGAAGCG
>CBDUOS010000106.1:0-12726 GCA_965368905.1 uncultured Bdellovibrionales bacterium
GAATCCCAACAATATTTCCTGATGTGGTAGCTGAAAAACGCACACCCAGTTCCACACTGGCCGTGTCCGGATCTCCCAAATTAGAAGGCGTGTCGGAGTCACTGAATAACGTATAGGTATCCTGGGGAGGCGGCAAACTGTCTTCAAAAGTTGTTATCGAAAGAGCAGGTGATAAGACCGAATAATTTCCAGCAGCATCATAAGCTAGCACTTGAAATGAATAAGTGGTGCCATCATCTAGACCCGTGATCAGATGACTGTTGGTAGGAGAAATTGCAACACTTTGGCCGTCCTTAAAAATCTCATAGCCATTGACACCTACATTGTCATTTGAGGCATCCCAACTCAACTGAACTTCGGAAGTGGTCAAGCCAGAAGCAGCAAGCCTCTGGGGTACGGAGGGTGCAGTTGTATCAGAGGTGCTGATCACAACTGATGCTGAAATGGTGCTGCCATCCTCACCCAGACAACTGATGGAATAGTTACTGTCCTGATCGGGGCTCACTATTACTGTGCCGGAAGTTTGTCCAGCAGTCGAAAAACCGTTTCCCGTGCAGGAAGTTGTATTGGTGGACGAGTAGGTCAGAGTTGAAGATTCTCCAATTGATATGGAAGCTGGGTTTGCAGTCAGGTTTACTTCTGGAGAAGCCGGCGTGGCTTCATCGGCAAAGAGTACATCTACATGGTAATTTGTGCTTCGGTAAGTTTTATTGGGAAATCTAGGATTGTTACCGTATCGATAAACTCCATTCCTGCGCGAGTTATTACTTTTTGGTGCCACCAGAGGACCGGAAGCGTGTTCCCTTTGAAAGAAAAGAGAGGTGGCAGCATAGTTTCCATTACTATGATAGGAAGCAATATAGTCTCGGTTGGCTTGTATCTGTATCGGCTGATCAAAGCGAACCAGCTGCCAGCCACTGGAAGTTTCATTTGAGAAACTGGCGCTGGCAAGCAGTTGTCCGTCACTGGTCCAAAGGTGAGCCGTATGCTCACCTCTATCCCGGGGGCCCTTGAAATAACGAATTCCGGTGATTAAACCCTGTTCTTTGGCGTAAAACCGCACCCCCAGTTCTACTGATCGATTGTCACCTGAATTGAGGACCTGAGGTGTATCAGAATCAGAAAACAGACTCACCTCGTGCATTGACGAGGAGTACATTACATTGTTTTCAGCGACGACTGGTGTGGCACTGTGACCAGAAAAGCTTCCACTACAGCCACTTATAAAGAAGTGAATCATGAATAAATATAGGTAATAGGAATTTAAATATTTCATTAGATGTTCCCTCACTTAAATAATGTTATTTAATCTTTTTTGGAACGTGCCACTAAAACCATTGAGTCTTCAGGTTAAGGGAGTTGATGTTCAATGAATACTGAAAAAAGTGGGTAGTAAAATGTCTCAGATTGATTTGGGTGGGAACTCGTTTTGATTTAAATTCGCTTATAATTCTCTTTTAGAAGGAGGGGACAAGATGAAGAAAACATCAATAAGTCTCAATTTTGCTGCACACAGTAGTCATAGACACTGTCAAAAACCTGAGCTCAGGAAAGGCAGATTGATGATTCAATAGAATTGTCTGTATTGGAGCCCAAACCAGGAAAAGTAATACCACCCATCTGAGCACGATAAAATTAAGTGATATAGTATCTACGTATTTACTGGAATGAAAATTGCTCATTATAATTATCGAAATTGCTATTTTACACCCGAGGACCATTTTAAGGTCTTATATTGGCGAAAAATGGCATCTTGTTTATCCCTTAGACAGCAGAGGTGCATTGTGCGTTTTTTAATTTTACCCCTATTATTCTTTTTATCCACCTATGCCCATGCTGAGCTTCAGTTTAATGAAAGTGAAATGGCGTCGTGTATAGCCAACTTGGTAGTAACCAACCACAGTAGTGAAAACATTCAAAATCGATTAAAATTTGCTGATAACCTTAGAGTGGTCGGAGCGAGTGGTGTTCTCGATGGGGATGAGAACGAGAGCCATACAAGCAGTGCGCTATTAAACATTCTTATTCCATTTTCAAAGCAAGATTTGTACGAAGTTATGGCTTTTCACTCTTCCCCCCTTATTGATTATGAAAAATATAATTGGGGTAAAGGACTTTTCCATAACGATACTCTGGAGAGATTAAAACTTCTTTATATTGAAAAGAGTGATAGCAGCGTTGACCTCACAGTCATGCCAAACTTCAAAGATCACTTAGATGAACAAGTTCCACCATTGGAACGAGAGGCCTTTATTGATATGGAAGGCCGTAACAATATTTTCGTAAAAATGATGCTGACGACTAATGGAGTCGCTGAAAACCTAGTTTCCCACTTAATTGAGGTGAATGAAAAAGATAGTATTACACACTTTGAACTCATCAAAAAAGCTGTCGAGATATACGATGGTGACGTTTTCACTGCCCTCGCAGTTATAGGATATATTTTTGATATAGAGCGGAATAGAGTTTCTCATCGCTCAAAAAAGCTATATCTTGGTTCGAGAATACAGCCCCTTTTGGTAAATGATCGAACTGACGTCCTTGGTGACAATTATCATTTTTGGATGTACCTAAATGCAGCCCTACAAGGAAAAGGAAAGGTCGCTCGTCGAATGTCCCTCACTTATGAAGGATCTACAGGCGACCTCAGAGATATGAAGGCTGACTCAGCCGGCATAGAGGTAGGAACAACTGTGAGAAAGTACATTACCCAAAACAAACCCATTCCTGATTGCAATTTATAGGTGGCTTTTCTTGCTTATAAGTTCGTCCATTTAACTCAGCAACCACCACATCGGATACCCTCTATACTTTAAGTTTTTTGATGAAATATTTAAGTTGAGTCAGAAAATGGGCTTTTTACATCTTTGCCTCACCTAAAATATCTCGTGCCACTCACAACGACGCCATCAGTTTTGTCTTGGCAGTAGGTATCAGGCATAAGGAATCTCTCTTTCTTGAGGCTTCATAGTTTTAATAAATAGGCTGTAGAGGCTAGGCAAGATAACTAATGTTAGAATCGTAGAAGAAATCATCCCGCCAACAACGACAGTTGCAAGAGGTTTTTGGACTTCGGCACCAAGCCCTGTCGAAAACATCATTGGTAAAAACCCAAAAATATCAGTTAAGGCTGTCATTAGAACGGGCCGGAGTCTTGACATAGCTCCTTCCCGAACCAGTTCATCGGGACATTTTTGATCAGTGAAAAGGCGATTGAAATAGCTGATCAATACGACACCATTTAATATGCTGATGCCACAAAGAGCAATAAAACCGACGCCGGCCGAGATCGAGAATGGCATCCTCATAAGGGTTAAAGAGGCGACTCCTCCGATTAGGGCCATTGGTGCGCAAGCAAAAACAAGAAGAACCTGGGAAAGGTTTCTGAATGCTGCAAAGAGCATACAAATGATTAAGAGAAGAGCAATCGGAACTAAAACACTCAGTTTTTCTTTTGCCTGTTTTAAATTCTTAAAACTACCACCCCACTCAATATAGTACCCTTCTGGGAGGTTGATCTCCCTTTCAACTTTCTCTTGTGCTTTTTGAACAAAACCTTCAATGTCTCTTGTTTCTGGGTTGATCAGCACAGATATTCTTCGTTGCGAATCCTCTCGACTGACATCTGAGTAAGTTTTGACGAACTCCACATCAGCGACTTGCTCGATAGGAATGGTGAAGCCTTCAGAAATGCCAACAGGTAGGTTTTTAATCGTATTGATATCTTTTCTTTTTTCATCAGAGAGCCTCGCAACGATGGGGAATCGCTTCACTCCTTCGTAAAAATAGCCGACCTCACGACCACCAAATGCTGTTTGAATAGCTTCAAGCACAGGTTTGGAGGTTACGCCCAGTTTAGCCAATTCTTCATCTCTCGGGGTGTATTGCAGCATTGGTGACAGTCCTCTCGACTCAGACTCAGTCCCACCAGCACCTGGGACTTGCCTAGTGAGATCGGCTACTTTTTTTGATAACGAAATAAGTTGATCAAGATCTTCTCCAAAAACTTTGGCTGAAACATCAGCTCGAGCTCCCTCTAAGAGTTCATTAAACCTCAGTTGTACGGGTTGTGAAACCAACGTCACTTGGGCTGGTACTTGTAACTCGACTTTCTCTTTCATCTTGTTGATAAGGTCTTGTTTGCTTTGAATTTGTGAGTTGTCGGGCCATAGATGTTTGGGTTTTAGCATAACAAAAGTGTCAGCGATATTGATGCCCATTGGGTCTGTCGTAACTTCAGAAGCACCCATTTTACCAAAAACGATTTCAACCTGTGGAAAAGATTTTATGACATTTTCAGAGAGTGCTTGTAATTTCACTGAATTATCAGCACTGATGTTGGCTGGACGGATAAATTGAAGGGAAAAATCTCCTTCATCCAGTTGTGGGATAAATTCTGAACCAAGACGAGAAAACAAGAAGAGGCCAAGAACGATACTGGCAACTCCCATTACAAAAACGGACTTTTTGAACCTTAAAGCGACGTCTAAAGTGGGTTTAAAAAGTTGTTGCAACCAAACCATTAAATATGTCGGTCGAGATGAGGCGCTGCCGCTCAAAAAGGTTGCCGCTAAAGCAGGGACAACAGTGAAAGAGAGGATCAGAGCGGAGGTCAAGGCCATAATAAAAGTTGTGGCCATGGGGACAAACATTTTGCCCTCAACCCCCGTTAGAGCAAAGAGAGGTATAAAGGTAACGATGACAATCAGTTCCCCAAAACCAGCCGCCTTACGAATTTCAGATGTGGCCTCAATAACGACTTTTTTGATCTCACTCCGAGTTAATGGACGCCCCAATTGATCTTTGGCGATTTTGATTCTGTGAACACAGTTTTCAATAACAATAACTGTGCCATCAATAATGATCCCGAAATCAAGGGCTCCTAGACTCATCAGATTACCTGATACACCTTTCCACTTCATTAGTGACAATGTGGCCAACAAAGAAAGAGGAATCGTCACCGCCGTGATTATGGCAGCTCTCAAGTTACCAACAAGTAAAAGTAAAATAACAATGACGAGTGTCGCACCAAACAAGAGATTTTTTTGAACCGTGGAGAGAGTGGCGTTGACCATATTGGAACGGTTATACAGTATGTCCAGCTTCACCCAGTCCGGGAGGTCTTTTTCGAGCTCTTCCAGCTTTTTCTGTACGCGAATGGCCACGGTGCGTGAATTTTCCCCTAAGAGCATAAAGGTCGTGCCAATAACCGATTCATATCCATTGACGGTGGCGGCTCCCGTGCGGATCTCTCGATCAAATCCTACTTTGGAAATGTCTTTAATGCGAATGACTTCTAAGGTTGAGAGCCTTTTTACAATGACGTCTTCAATATCTTTGATCGAGGAGAGCAGTCCAACTCCTCTTACCAGAAGCTGTTCTCCTGTTTGCTGAACAAATCCTCCTCCGACGTTGGTGTTCGTGCTCTTGATAGCATTTTCAATGTCATCAAAGTGAATCCCATACTTAGACATTTTTTGAATATTGGGCTGAATAAAGTATTTTTTTTCATAACCTCCAATAGTGTTAACCTCCGTGACACCTTTGACTGTCAACAAACGTGGTTTAATAAACCAGTCTTGTAGAGATCGAAGCTCCATGAGTTGTTTTAGGCGATCTTGTTCATTTTGAGCGACGATTTTGGCCTCGATCGCATAGTGAAAGATTTCTCCTAACCCGGTTGCAATAGGTCCCATTTCTGGAACGAGATCATAAGGGAGCTTGATCTTTTGTAGCTTTTCAGAAATCAATTGTCGGGCTTTATAAATATCAAAGCCCTCTTCGAAAATAACTGTCACTTGGGATATGCCGTACTTAGAGATTGAGCGAGTATTTTTAACCCCAGGGATACCATTCATTGAGTATTCTACGGGAAAGGTGACCATTCTTTCGACTTCTTCAGGAACCAAACTGTGAACGGCCGTATTGATTTGAACTTGCGTGTTGGTAATATCAGGAACAGCATCGATAGAAAGTCCTTGGAAGGATCTTAAACCGATGATGATAATTGCGAAGACAAATAAAAACGTAAACAAACGGTTATGAACAGAAAATTCAATAATTTTATTCATTTTTTATACCTTTTTAGTGTGCATGTCCGTATTCAGACTTATCAGTAGAATAAACATCAGTTACACGTAATAGCCCGAGCCCCCTGATAATAACTTTGTCTCCAGACCGAAAAGAAAGGGACTGGAAAGTTATTAAATCAGAATCAGACTTTGCAATTTTTACGGGTACAAATTTAAAAAAATCATTTCGTAGTCGGTAGAATCCAGTTTGGTCATTGACCAAAACCAAAGCAGAGTTTGGTACAGTAATAAGGGGATGTGTAATATCTTGAGCCACAAGCTTCATCGCCTCAAAGGCCTCTTTTGACAGTTTGAATCCCTTTTGAACCTGCACTTCAGTAATGGCTTTTCCCTTTCCAATGGCTTTGCCTGATCCATGTCCGTGGTGGTCACCACCATGGCGGTCTTCTTCATGGTGGCCTTCTTCATGGTGATTTTCTTTGAGGTGTGTATTTGAGGCGAGGGCGAAAGATCCGATTAGAATCAAAATAGAAAAAATATTGATTTTCATTTCATACTCCATTTCTTCAGGTAATCTCTTAGTGATCCCTCAGCTTGCTTGAGTTCAAGTAAATACCGAGTGGCTAAAATTTCATTTCGATCTATTTCATCAATGAGGCTAAGAAGTTGATCGTGCCCTTCAAGCATTGTTGAGACTGAAATGAGGCCACGAACAAAAAAGCTTTCAATTCTATGATGTTTCTTTACAAGCTCTGCTCTTGGGGGGATTTCTTTGAGAGCATTCGTGACTTCACGATAGGCATTCAATTTTGCATCAATTAATGCTTGGTTTTTTGATTGAAAGATTTTAAGGAGGGTTTCGTTGGCATTAAGTGTTGATTGTGCAGCAGCCCGACCTCCTTTGTTTCTATTTAAAATGGGAAGTTCCATCGTTAAAGACAGACCGAATCTCTCAAATTTTTGACCCTGCATTTCTACCCATTGAATATTGGGGCCGAACATTAAGTCTGGATAGGCCAAAGAATCTTCCAAGTTTAGCAGAGACTTTGAAAGTTTGACGTCCATTTCCAACTCTTTATTTCTTGGCAACTGTAGGTCGTTTTTTGCAATTTCTTCTAGTGGTTCAGGTTCCAGTTTGAGTTCTTCTATCTGAAAGGAACAGGGCTCCCCAATAGAGTACTGAAGTAGATTGATTACCTCTTTTAGTTCAGACTTGAGCTCTGAAATTTTAAGGCGATGTTTCCCAACCTCAATATCAAGAATGTCTGCTTGAACCATTTGTTCGGGGGATAAACTTTTATTCTCCTTTAGCGAGTTCCTTGTTTTTTTGAAAACCTCAATGGATTCTTGGTATATGTTAAGGAGGCTCTGTATTTGGGCCAGTCTCTGGATTTGGTTCGCCGCATCTATGAGGAGATTTTCGACTTTATTGTCCAACCGAAGATCAGAGAGTCTTTGTCGGTTCATTGCGGCTTCAATTCGAGAATCTCTTTTGTCGCCCATCTCAAAAACATATTGAAGCTCGAATTCGCTTTCAGAGTTTTGTAAGCCGCTTGAGTCCCCCTGGTTGGCCCCCAGTTTCAGGAGCGGGTTGGGGCGTTGCCGAGCTCTCTTGATTTCAGCTATCGAGATGGCTTTGAACTGATCGACAGTATTTACGTCAGGGTGATTCTTGCTAATTTTTGAAAAAAGCACTTTGCTGCTTCGAATTTCACAGTATTCGGCATGAGACGTAAGTGATAATAAAAGGGTTAGTATAAACAGATGCCAGAGCCCTGCGTGCAGCGTGGGGCGAGATATAGGTTTCACAGAAAGCCTCCAAGAAAGTCTAGAAAAATGCAGAGTAAAAAAGAAAAAAGATTTTTCTAAGCAGACCGGGGAGGTTTGCGGTTAGGCTCTAAATAGGGTTGCTTATAGTTAGAACTTTGAAACCACGAGTGGTATTTTTTGTCTGGTAACCTTGTGGAATTGTTTTGAGTCGTTTTCCCTATATAATGTTGATGATGAAAACAATGAAGCATGCATTGGGTGCATCCCTCGCCAGGACATTCGTCCTCTGGGCAGTCACAAGGGGTTTCGGCAGTGTGCTTGTCAGCAAGTATGAAGGCCGATGTCTCAATCAATGTGGTCTCTTTTTTTACAGGGAGGTCGGCCCAACCAGAAATATTTCCTAGCAATAAACAGAGAGATAAAACTCCAAAAAGCAGACGATTATTCATTAGACTCAATTTAGAGATAAAGAAACCACGAGTCAATTTCTAGAGGCCGCAATAATTATTTAACATCCCGCACCTCCTTCTTTAGGAAATTTGTTTCTGGGAAGCTCATTTGCTTTGTTGCCTTCAATAGCTGAGAATTGAGCGAAGCGTAAGCGGCTGTAATTACAAAAAGAATATCGTTTTTAATAGTAAATGACCTGACTTTGAAAGTTGGGATTATACTTTTCTCCTATTCTTTTTTTGCTTAAATATCGAGTCTATGACCACAAAGATTAGTTTTCGTAAGTTGTTTATTATTGCTGCCTTGTTTTTCTTTTTTATGGCTGGAACCTCGGTCATTGGCATAATGCATGACTCAGCCGACAACATCGTCGCTCGTTGGTTTTTGAGTTTTACTTTTCTATATCCAGTTCATTAAAAATTTCAGTTTACGGATCCCCTTCCAACTTAAAGAAACAAGATGACATTGGCTTAACCACAACTATAAAGGTCTCCGAATCCTCACGACTGCGACTCTTCCATATCTGGGTCGACTTTTCTCATAATAAACACAATGAATAAAGGAATCCTGCGATGGGAGAACCAAACCATCGACGGAATATTGCAAATACAAAACCCCAGTTCGTGGTTTCGTCTCTATGGGTTCAGAGTTTTATATAGCCAATGGGATTCGGGGCTAAGGAGAGAAAGACCTCTTCCTGAGTAGTATTTCCTCCCCCAACCAACCCAGGGCGCCCCTTTTAGGCCGAAGGCCTTCACTTCTTTGAGAGCTTGAGAATTCTTATGTTATGTACACTTATATAAACACACTGGAAAATAACTCGGTCTTATAGCGTCTGGAAATCAGACAAACGACCCCATTACCATTGATTTTTACCAATCGTTAGAAGCTTGTGAATAGTCTTCACCCCCTTTTTGAGGGTTTTCTTGGGCCTGGGGGGTGGGCTCTAAAACTCATGGAACTTAAAATATTTCTTTTTGATTTAATTCCAAGCTGCTTGAGAGTCTCATCAATAACGATTGGGTTTAATACAGTGGATACTGGTTCAAGATTAAAAAGGCAGATTTTGCACAGCTCTCGGTCGATACCAAAGGTACTCTTTGTTTTCTGTTCACAAAACCTTGCTATTTCTCGTTGAGAAATTTGCAAAATTTCTGTTGTGACCTCAGGATCATAAGCCATGAGGTACCTGATGAAAAAAGGGAAAGATAAAACCCACTGACGAATGGGTTTTGTGGGAAAATATTCTCTGCAAAAATGGACGATCTTATCTAAAATGGATGTTGCGCCCAAAATTGGTTTTAAATTAAAAAAAAGGCCCCGTATGGAGCCTTTTTATGACGCTGCTGGAAAAGGTACGGCGTACCTCCCAAAAGGAACGGCGTACCTTATTAGGCCGCTTTCTTTCTGCGTGCTGCTGAAGGGTCAATATTGTAGAGTTTTACTTTACGATAAAGTGTGGCTCTTCCAATTCCTAAAGCTTTAGCAGCTTCAGTTAAGTTTCCGCGATAAGCGTGAATGGCTTGCTCAATAGCCTGAGCTTCCAAATCGTTCATCTTAGAGACTTTGTTATTCTGAGAAGGAAAAGGGACAACATTGGAGTGACCTGACATGCCACTGCCTTGATTTAATGGATTACTACCAGAAGCCAAGCTCGGGTAAAAACCACTATTAGAATGTGGATTTCTCACTTCACATTCCATCCCGCAGTTTGCAGCAAAGTCCTTCGCCTTTTGAATAAGCACTGGATCCTCACTTACAATGATAAACTTAGATTGTGTCATATTGAATACCTCCCAAACCCTTTAGTGTTTCGTTATGACAATTGTTACGTTTGTCTTTTGACTTACAATGAACCTATCGGCGGATCATACTGAGAACGTGAGGACTTTTTTTCCTATTATTTGGTCCAGTTTCTTAAGTTGCTAAAATAAATAGGCTTTCTTAAATATAATTTTTTCTTATGGACTAAGGGCGAGGCAAAATATGCCGTTTTTCCCAAAATGAGACAGTTTTGAGACATGAAATTCTCTCTTTGACTCAAATTTTATCTCCCTCTAAAACAGTTCAATGAGTTCAGATGAAACATTAAACAAAACATCAGTTACCCTTGCTGGTGGCTGCTTTTGGGGAGTTGAGGAGTTGTTCCGTAATCAACCCGGCGTCGTCTCCACTCGCGTTGGTTACACCGGCGGACACACGGAAAACCCCACTTATGAAACCGTGAAAACCGGCACCACCGGGCATGCTGAGGCTTTACAGGTGTTATTCGATTTGAACACTACAACCTATAAGGCCATCTTTCATTTTTTCTTTAGTATTCACGACCCAACGACAGTGGATCAACAAGGCAATGATCAGGGCAGTCAGTATCGCTCGGCCATCTTCTATCAGAATGATGAAGAGAAAAAGGCCGCACAAGAAGTGATTGAAGAAGTGAAGGCTCACAACTTCTGGAAAAACCCCATAGTCACCGAGGTCCTACCTCTTAAAAGATTCTACAGTGCTGAGGAGTACCACCAAGACTATTTACAAAAAAATCCTGGCGGATACACCTGTCACTTTAAACGCTACTAAAGCTCGTCAATTATGATTGGCTGGATGATCTCTTCGATATCTGTAGAGCAGTCTTTTTGCGTGCCTTCCATATATATTTCATCGTCACTGAGTGCCTGATCAACCCACACATACTCGCAATACTCAACCAGTTCGCAAGCATCAAATTCTCCAGCAGAGGCACACTCCCCTTCGACCTTATATGTGACTTGGTAAAGGTCTTCTCCGGTCAACTCGTCGGCGAAAACTTTTTCAGCTTGTTCTACATAGGTGTATTTAAACAGATCATTATCTTGAAAATCTTTTACAGAAAGGTCATTAGCCGCGGCAAAAGCCACACCTGAAACCAATAATATTGAAAAAATGGATTTTAACATTCTCCCTCCCACGGAATTTTAACACCCACTGTGTAGGCGATGAGATTTACCAGGGCAACCTCTTTTAACAAAACAGGGGCAAGTTGTCAGATTTACTTGGCTCAGGGCCTTTAAAATTGACTTTGATACAAGGGAATATAGATCGAAGCTTTTCGATCCTTCTGAGTGAAGGAGGCTGTGAAGACGATCACATCCCACCATGTATGGACAAAAATAGATTCACGCAGGCTCCAATTGTTCTTCTTTGCCAACCAGCCAAAGTAGTATCCGGCGGCAAACTGAAAAACGGGAAGACGGTTTTCATCAGACAAGTGCGCCGCTCCGAAGATGGCTGCCTGAGTCAAGTTGGACCAAAACACATTTTCAATACCATAGGCTTCAGTCAACAAGGGAAACATCCAACCACGGAACAGGGCCTCTTCACCGACTCCAGCATTATAAGACAACCCCGATGCAAAAGCGATGTCACCGCTGTTCAAGTTTCGAGTGTTGTAGTCATCGGTGGCACCAGACCAAACAATCAATCCGGTTCCAATCACCAAAGGAAGGATTGTGGACCAACGACCCAAGTTTGAAAACTCAAAGGGTGCAGTCATCAACTCATCCGTGGTTTCAGCCTGAATAGGTAAAAAATCATAAGCTCCCTCTTGCTTGCGAAACAACACATTGGTTTGGAAGTTGTGATAAAGACTTAAGCTACCGGCCAAGTCATAAGTTTTAAGTCCCCACACATAAGCTCGGACATCTGGATCAAAACTATCAATGTCATCCAAGCGTTGGTCACGATTGGTATCACTATTGATCCGGTTGGCTGCAACAACTGCTGTTCCGGCACCAGCTACCGCCAACCCAGAGTAAATCAGTCCCGCACCAACCTGACCATTCATGTATTGCCCGACACCTGGAGCTACATAGGAAAGCAATGGCATCCATACAACTGAGCTTCTTCTTTTATTTGAACGCTTCATGGAGTTTGAAAAGATCCAAGATTTGTCATCGACATTATAAGGATCAATATTAGAGTTATACCCTGGCAAGAGCAACGTCTCCCTTTTCTCCTCTTTCTTGTCATTGACCTTGTTGGTCTCGAGCATCACCTCGGAATCTTCTTCTACTGTTTCTTCCGACTCCGCATTCGGCTGAGCAGCACTGATCGAAACAAAACAGAAAAAAATCACAAGGCACAAAAAGGGTTTTAAAAAATAAAGCATATATCGTTTATACCTTTGCCGAAGATTGACCGATCGGGTTTTCTGCAAGCTGACCTTCTGACCCCGCAACAATGGTCGCAACTACCGCATCACCCGTTACATTGGTCACAGTTCTTACCATATCCAAAATTCGATCGACTCCTAAGATCAAGGCAATTCCTGAACTGGGGACACCAATGGATTCTAAAATCACCACCAACATAATAATGCCAGCTCCTGGGACCGAAGCTGTTCCTATTGACGCCAGCACAGCCGTTAATATGATTGTAATTTGCCCACCGAAAGTCAGCTCAATGCCTTCATCAATCAGAACGGCGCCCGCATCACCGA
>CBDUOS010000107.1:0-12397 GCA_965368905.1 uncultured Bdellovibrionales bacterium
GCATTCAGTTGAAAAACCACCCGGTATTGGCCCGCTCGGACTGTCACCAAATCATTGATGAGCAACGGTTTATGAACTGCCTCGACGCTTACATACGCAATCGAGGACTGTCTGCGAATCAACCTGCGAATGATGGATCAGTTTCTGACCAACCAGAACGAGTGGCTGGGGCTCGAGACGTGAGTCGCTAAGCTCTAGTTCTCTATAATGACCTTATAATCGTTAGGACACCTAGAGTTTCACTGGTTCAATTCCACTATTTAAAATCTCAAGGTACTGCTTATATACAAAGACTTTATGACGCTCTCTGCCCGTGATTTCATTCACTATTTCAAGTTCTTCTAACGTGGATAAAGTGCGAAGCACAGCGGGAAGAGAAACATTGCAAGCCTCTTTAATTTTCGTCGTGTTGCTAATCGGATTTGAACGTAGGTACTTGTGTATTGTTAAGATTCCAACAGTTGATTTTCCGGCCGCTTCAATTTTGTGAAGATCTCTCTCAAATAGACTGAGTACTTCTTTTGCCGTTAATGTTGCCTGCTTTGAGGTTTCTATAACCCCATCTAGGAAAAACTTTAACCAAGATTCCCCGGCACCCGTTTCACGAACACTTTGTAGATGATCATAATAAGAATTCCGATGGGTTTTAAAGTAAAGACTTAAGTACAACATTGGTTCTTTTAACAATCCATTTTGGCAAAGCATAAATGTTATTAGTAAACGACCAAGACGACCATTACCATCAAGAAATTCCCCTCCAGCTTTGATCTCTCTCTTCCATCCTATTCGATCTGACTTCTTCATATAACCTCTAACTAACAAAATGACAGCTACTTGTTACTTAGACTAAGGCAACTAACATAAAAGTGAGTAAAAAGACCTTATTATGAGACGTTTTAGTAAGGGGTATCACCATAGGCGGTACCCCCTATGGTTCAAAAGCCTAGTGGAGCAACTCGGGATGTTCCATCAGGATCATCGCCGCCTGCACTTTTGGTAGGTAGCTCAAATCGCCTTGGATGCCTTGGTCGATCAGCATCCAGGGGTCGCGGGCTCCGGTACATAATAAAGAAAATGTTTCTTGATTATGAAACTACAGAGAGCGGTCTTCCCGACTACTCTTTTCGACAATCGTAATGTCATCTCTAACAGTTTTTAAATGCAGGTCGCGTTGGGGAAATGGAATTTCTATGCCGTTTTCTTTAAACTTACTCCAAATGCTAAAAAGAACATCGCTTTTTGGTAAGAAGCGGCCTTTTTTAACGTCGGAAACCCAAAAGTGAAGGATGAAATCGACTGAGCTGTTTCCGAAGTTCGATAGAAAGCAGTGGGCCTCGGGTGTTGAGATTGTTCCGGAGTACTCTTTGGCTGCTTCAATTATAAGTTGGTGAGCTTTCTGGATATCGGATGAGTAAGAGACTCCAACCTCGATATCGATGCGGCCGGCTGTGTTTGACAGGGTGTGGTTTACCACTTTGCCTGTCATCAAATCTTCATTAGGAACAATGATCTCTTTGGACTCAAATGTTTCGATAAGTGTATAGCGACCACTAATTCTTTTCACGAATCCCATCGTACCATCACTTAACTCGATCAGATCACCAAGATCTATGGTTTTCTCATACAAAAGAATGAGCCCACTTATGAAGTTTGACGCTGTTTTTTGTAAACCGAAGCCCAAGCCAATACCAATGGCTCCACCAAAAATGGAGAAGGCAGTTAAATCCATTCCTATGACTTTCAAAACAATCAAAAAGGCCACTATGTACAATGCAAGCTGGGCGATCTTTGCAAACAGGACTCGACTGGAGTTTCTCATTGAACGAATGTTCAGAATTCTTTTCTCTATAAAGGATGAAGCGATCGCTGTGATCCAAAAAGATGTGAGAACCAGCAATAGAAAAGACAGAACTTTGTAGAGGTTGATTTTATAAACCCCAGTGTTAAATGTGAACTCGTCTCTGCCTAAAAATGCCTCTAGGGTTTCAAAATATCCGCTGTAGACGGAATAAACCATTAAAACCAGTAGGCCGAGAAAAAGGATTCTACCGACCGTTGATGAAGGTTTGAGAATTTCAGGCAATGACATAGATGACTCTCACTGTTTTATGTTTAACGAAAAGTGTTCTGTTCAGAGCAAACTAACCTAAATCTAGACAACTGCGTAGAGTTTAGTTGCGGACGTAAATGATGCTTGGCGCAAGACAGAAGCTTAAGCGTTGGGTCAGGATTGATCAACGGTATGGTCGCCAAATTAGGCTTTTCTTTATATCCGAAAAAATGCCACTATACCTTTGTTGACGATTGCTTTGCTGGTATCAGACCGGTTCTTTAATTCGATACACCCGAACCGATTCGAGATCGATACTTTATCGACGCAGTCGAATCCTTCATAGGTGAAAAAGACAAACAGAAAATTGAACAACGAATAAAAAAGCCCGCCGCTAGGAGATCAGTAACATGAAATTAGGAATTCTATCTAAAGAGCCAAAAAACTACAGCACCCAGCGTCTGGTTGAAGCGAGTAAAAAAAGAGGGCACAAGGTCAAAATACTAAACACTTTAAAATTTTCAATCGACCTCGATACCGCAGAACCTGATCTTTTTTATCGTCAAAAACAATTAGAAGATTTTGATGCTGTTTTACCCCGGATCGGAGCTTCGATCACTTACTTTGGAACAGCCGTTGTTCGACAGTTTCAGCAAATGGATGTTTTTTCTGCCAACTCCGCTGACGGCATTCTGAACTCTCGAGACAAATTACGAAGTCTACAAATATTGAGCAAGCACAACATTGGAATCCCGGCGACAACATTTGTGAAGGACAAGAACGATGTACTTCCCGCCATCGAACGAGTCGGTGGCGCGCCCGTGGTTATCAAGCTTCTTGAAGGAACACAAGGGATTGGGGTCTTGTTGGCCCATACGCTTGAGGTGGCCACTTCGATCATTGAACTACTGCAAAGCCAAAGTCAGAACGTGTTGATTCAAAAATTTGTTGCCGAAAGTAAAGGTAAGGATATACGAGCCATTGTTGTCGGAGACGAAGTCGTGGCCAGTATGAGACGAGTGGCTCAAGGGCAAGAGTTCAGAAGTAACGTGCACCGAGGCGGAAAAGCCGAAAGTGTTGAGCTGGACGAAAAGTACAAAGAAACAGCCATTCGTGCGACAAAGATTATGGGACTGGGCATTGCCGGTGTCGACATGCTCGAAAGCAATGATGGCCCGCAAATTATGGAGATCAATTCTTCACCCGGACTTGAGGGGATTGAAGGCTGCTCTGGCAAAGACGTGGCCGGAAGTTTTATTGACTACATCGCCTCGCGCGTGGATTTTCCAGAAATTGATTATCGACAAAAATTAAACGTGAGCAAAGGGTACGGAGTGACCGAAATATACATACCTGAAGGTTCTGAGTATGTGGGTCGATCGATCGTTGATTCTGGCTTACGTGAAAAAGACGTTCAAGTGTTCACCCTAAGAAGAGGAAACAAGATTATACCCAACCCCAAGTCCGAAAGAGTTTTAGAACCCGGAGACAAGCTTTTATGTTTTGGAAAACTCGAGTCGATGAAGGGTTTAATCCCCGAGAAAACTCGAAACCGGCGTTTACTTAAAACAAAGCGACTGGAATCGTCTGAGGTGCTCCCCGTTCATCCCGAAATCTACTGACGGATTTTACTGGGTTTTGCGCTTCACTGCCTGAATCACCTGATCCAGCTTCGATAAAAACTGAGACCGATCCTTTTTAGTCATCGAGCTGGGCCCGGTGTTCTTGGTGCCGAGGTCTCTTAAGTGGATATTGAGTTCTCTTGAAGCTAAGGCGCTACCGATGTTTTCTTGATCCAGCTCTTGGCCTTTGGGGCCTAGCACCCGGGCTTTCTTTACGATGGCTCGCTCGGCCAATAAGATGTCTGAGGTGATCAGAATATCGTTCTCTTCGATTTTTTCTACGATCCAATCATCAGCGGCGTCGAAGCCGTCAGAAACCACCTCCATGCGAATGTTCACGTCCATGGGTACGTTCAGGTATTGGTTGGCGACGACGATCACCAGGGCCTGGTAGCGGGCGGCGACCTTGTAGATTTCATTTTTGACGGCGCATCCGTCGGCGTCGATGTAGATTTTGAAAGTTGAGCTCACGTGTAAACGAATATACCTGATCTACGGGGTACTCAATGAAAACTTTCAAATCGACGAGAGGGGCCTCTGAGGATTGAAATTCTGGGGTTTTTGTAATAGGAAGGGTCTTTAAAACTTTAAGGATGTTTGATTATGATCAGTACCGTTGATGTGGGTTTAAAATATGGCAGTCGGACTCTGTTTGAAGACGTGAACGTTAAGTTCACGCCGGGCAATTGCTATGGGCTGATTGGCGCCAATGGGGCGGGTAAATCCACCTTTCTGAAAATCCTATCGGGAGAAGTGGAATCGAGCATCGGCCAGGTTGTTAAAGACAAAAAGCTTCGTTTGTCGTTTTTAAAACAAGATCAAAACGCCTATGACGAAGAGACCGTATTGAATACTGTTCTGATGGGCAACGAGCCCCTGTATGCCATCTTAAAAGAGCGCGAAGCGATTTATGCCAAACCTGACTTCTCTGAAGAAGACGGAATTAAATCCGCTGAGCTTGAAGCCGAGTTTGCAGAGATGAACGGGTACGAGTCCGAATCGGAAGCCGGAATCTTATTGGCGGGCCTTGGCATCACCGTCGACAACAACGATAAATTGATGAAAGAACTTGATGGCAGCCAGAAGGTGAAAGTTCTGTTGGCGCAGGCGCTTTTTGGGCAACCTGACATCCTGCTTTTGGATGAGCCCACCAACCATTTGGACATCCATGCGATCCAATGGCTGGAAGACTTTTTAATGAAATTTCAAAACACAGTGATTGTGGTCAGCCATGATCGGCATTTTATGAATAAAGTTTGCACCCACATTGCCGACATCGATTACGCGAAAATTAAAACCTATGCCGGTAACTATGAGTTCTGGCTGCGCTCTTGCGAACTGAGCCGTCGCATGCAATCGGACCAAAACAAAAAGAACGAGGCCAAAGCCGAAGAGCTTAAAAAGTTTATCGCCCGCTTTAGCGCCAACGCCGCCAAATCAAAGCAGGCTACCTCAAGACAAAAACAACTCGAAAAGCTTGAGCTGTCGGATATGCCGGTGTCTTCGCGCCGTTACCCCTTTGTGGGCTTCAATCCAAAAAGAGAGGCCGGCAACGATATTCTGATGGTCGAAAACGTCTCTAAAAAGGTTGAAGGCGAAACTGTTTTGAAAAACATCAACTTTCGGGTGAACCGTGGCGATAAGATCGCTTTTGTTGGCAAGAACGACCTGGCCATCACCACACTGTTTGAAATTCTGACTGGCAACACCCAGGCTGACTCCGGCGGGTTTAACTGGGGGATCACCATCACCTCTGATTATTTTCCCAGTGATAACTCTCGATTTTTTGACAACTGCAATGACAGCTTGATCGAATGGTTGCGACAGTTCTCTGACGACAAAGACGAGTCTTTTATTCGAGGCTTTCTTGGCAAAATGCTGTTTAGCAAAGACGAAGCTTTAAAAAAGGCCAACGTTTTATCCGGTGGCGAGAAGGTGCGCTGCATGCTCTCGAAGTTGATGCTCTCGGGGGCCAATGTTTTAGTACTCGATCACCCGACGGCTCACTTAGATTTAGAGGCGGTCTCGGCCCTAAACGATGGGCTTTGCCAATTTAACGGCACCCTTTTGTTTGCATCACAAGATCACGAGTTTATTCAAACCATAGCCAATCGGATCATTCGCATCGATGAAACCATCACCTATGATGAATCAACCACGTTCGATGAGTACCTCGATTCGCAAAAAGGACAACCTTAAGGACCACGCCCTAGGGTTTTTGACTCATTGTGCTCAATCGCTTGGCCTTGTTGATAGATATTCTACATGGGTAAACTTTTTTTGTCCCAAATTTGGAAGAAGATTGAGTTCGTTTAGGTTTTGCCGATAACCATATATGGATAAAATAAGTGGTTCGTTTTCTGATTTTTTGCAAAAAGGGACTTTTTTAGTCGCCCTTTTATTATTGGCCCTACAAGTCTCTTGTTCGAAGAAGCAGGAAGAGGCTAAGATTTTGATTCAATTTGATTCAAAGGTTTTTTCGAATGCACATAAAAGTGTCGTTGCAAAACAAAATGCGACCAATGCCGGTGGACCCAACTGGGGCGCCACTGATCCACAAGTGTTGTCAGATTTAAGCTGCTTTGGAATTTTTGCTTTTGCTGAAGAAGAAGGAATGAATGAGAGTACTTGCACACGCTCTGATGGAACAGTGATCATGAAATTTGGTCCGCGCGCTGGATTTTTTCCGATGAACAAACCTGGGGAAATCTTAGTCCCCATGGGAGACAAGAGAACTTTTTACTTATTGGCCATGTCTTCTTTAGATGGCGACTGTGAGAAGGGGTTCGCTGAAAGCAGTGAGTTTAAATATTCAAACTACTCCAATCCATTTTTGTTGGGGTCGGCCACCGTTGATATCACTGCTGGAGACACGACTGTTCCTATCGAGTTGGTGGAAGACTTCAGTGAAGAACGAAAATTGAATAGCTGTGACTTTATTGAGCCAGATGAAGATGATGAGGATGATGGAAATACCCCAGACGGCCCGGCATCGGACCTGTACCTGACTCACTACCCTTCGAATCGTCGCTCCATTTGGGTTGATGACAATGCATTACCAAGAACGGTGAGTTTTACTTACGACGCCAACTCAATGATTGCGGTGGACTGCTCCAGAGATGGAACCAACTACAGTGCAGCCGATTGCAATTCTGCAACCAGCCTGGTTTGGAATGTCGGCGAAGAAGCCAACACCCATGGTGTGCGTGTGATCCATGCCGATGGCACTGTCGAAACAGCCACTTTTATCCCCACCGTTGAACACGGCACTATGAGTTTTGTCAGTTGTGACTATGAGTTTGATTCGAACGGAAATTACGACACAGCCGTTAGCTCTAGTGCCACTGGAGCTGTTGCCTTTTTAACAGCTCTTGGAACCGGCAGTACAGTCTCTTGCTTTTCCGACAATGTCACCATTGCCAATGGTGGTGCCACCGAAAACCTTACAGATCGAATTGCAAGCAATGTGACGCTGATCGCCCGCCAAGGTCAGTCGGCTAAAATTGATCAAAACGATCTCAATGATATTCTACTCGCAATAGGCAGTGGCTCATCGGCGACCAATATCAACCTTGTGGGACTAACGCTAGAGTCGGAAGGTGGCGGTGGTTACAACACGGTAGGAGTGTTTTCAATGGCTGATAACATCGTCTTTGATTCTTGTACTATTCAATCCGTTTTTGCGGCGGCCTCAGCCCAAGCCGTCCACGTAAACCAAGGCGGATCCAGTGGCATGCCCATTAAATTTATCAATAGCATTATCAAATCAATTAGCAACGCCGCTCTTTATGGCTTTAACCCAACAACCTACATTTACGTAGAAAACTCCACTATTGAATCGGATTACTACAATCTACAGATCGGATCTGGAGTGGTGGAACTCACAGTCAAAGACAGCAAACTTATTAACAATGGAACTTCTGCTACAGATTATTTGCTTAGAAACTTTTCAGGAAACCCGACCATCCATTTTGATAACAATTTGTTTTTGGATCACTCTGGCGGTGGTTTAGATATGGTTAACGGGACAACCCTTATTCTCGATGACAATCGGTTCCGTCGAACCAACAATGCAACCGCTGGGCATAACACATCTTTTATAAAAATCGCTACTGGATCATTAACCATCAATTCTAGTAATGACGGAAACTCCTTCTGCCACGAAGACTCCGTGAACGCCGCCATTTTGAGTGGCTTCCCTATTGGTGGAGGCGGAACATATGCCGGTACTTACACGGCAGCCAACCAAGTCAACGCTGGAGTGACCATTGACGGCCCTTCTGTCGGCGGATGCCCCTAAACCTCTTTCATGAACACTCGATACTCGAAAGAGAAGTCTAAGCCAAAACAGTCTTTGGCTTTACTGACTCTTTGAGCGCAATCGATTCAGCAGGTCCTCCACAACATCTTTAAGCTGAAGGTCTTTCTGCATTTGTTTTTTTATTTTGCTAGAGCCTGAAAGCACGGTGGTGTGATCTCGACAAACCGAGCGGCCGATTTCTTTGCTGCTAAACTCGCATTCGCGGGCGATCAACATATAGACGTGGCGGGCGTGGCTGATGTTTTTGGTTCTTTTCTTCGAGATCAGATCTTCTGGCATCAAGTTGTAGTGATTGGCAACCGTGTTGAGGATACTTTGTAAAGACGATTCTTTTTTCTCGTAACCGCTGATCATTCGTTCGATAAACTTGGGTGACGGCTCGGTGCCGGTGATTTTGCGGCTAAGGTTGATGGTGTTTAACAAGCCACCCAGTTCGCGAATCGTCAGTTGGTTTTTTAGGGCCAAATTCGAGATCAGATCTTCATCGATCAGAAAATTGTGATCTTCTAGTTTGCCGCGAATAAAAGACTCGCGAAGTTGGTAGTCGGGCCAACCAACCTCAAGGATCACTCCCCCGGCCAAACGAGTGCGCACGCGATCGGCGAAAGTTCTAAGAGAACTGGGTTTTTGGTCACAGGTGATGACCACCTGTTTGTTTTCATGAAAGTAGTGGTTCAGGGTGTTGAAAAGTTCTTCTTGAACTTTTTCACCTTTGCCGATTGTGTGAATATCATCGATCACCAACAGGTCGGGGTCTTGCCGGTACTTCTTGCGAAAGGCGTCCATTTGGCCAGAGCGAATGTGAGTGACGAACTCGTTAAGAAACTGCTCACCCGACACCTGCATCGTTTTCGAACCTGGTAGGGATTGTTGCCTTTGGTGGCAAATCCCGCTGGCCAAGTGAGACTTCCCCAATCCTGAGGAACCGTGGATAAAAAGTGGGTTGGCGACAATCCCCGGAGAGTTTGCCGCGAGCAGGGCCGCGTTGTAAGCCAGCTCGTTACTGGCTCCGACCACGAACGAATCCAAAGTCATTGGGTTGTGTTGCGGGCGCGGCACTTGCGGACGGGCTTGTTGGATAACCTGCTCTTCCAATGGATCTTCGACTTCGACCTCAAGGCTGTTGTCGACCCGGGCATGAACACGCATCGATGGAATCGAGTTTTCGTCGAACCACTTTTTTAAGCGAGGCTGAAATCGTTTTTCAAAAAAGTCTTGGTGCAGGTTCGATGCCAAACGAAAACGGATGATCGAATCGTCAGCGGTTTCACATTGGATGCCTTCGCTCCAGGCACGCTCCATCGGTGACGACTCGGCTTCGAAAATCTTTTTGAAATGATCTAGTGAAAATAACATCTGTTGCAAAAGTAAACTCCCCACTTTCCCCGCTAAGGGAGAAGAGAGTTACCAATCGTTTTTTGCCTTTTCAAGACATTCTTAAACTTCGCTAAGTCGTTGAGCAGGCTCTAGTTTTTAAAAATCTTGTGGACACTAGATCTAGCATGACACAAGTTTTCAGAAAGATTCTTGTTGTGTGCCTGTTTTTTAAAAGCCAATAGATTGGGCCGAAGTGACCTGCATAATTGGTAGACGAGCTTGCCAATACTTAGTACATACTGAATGGAAATGACCGACGAAAAAGCCAATTCCGAAAAAAATCTTCGGTTTTATGAAAACAACGCCACTGAGTACCATCAGCGAAACAAAGATGTCGACCTGACCGAGATCTACCAAGCGTTTGAAAAGGGCCTTGGCGGAAACCGAATTTTAGATTTGGGATGCGGCACTGGACGAGATGCCACCCACTTTACCAAGCAGGGTTACCAGATCACCGGAGTCGACTTTTCATTTGAGATGCTGAATATGGCACGTAAAGTTTGTCCCGATGCCGAATACCTTCGTCGAGACATCACCAATGGACTCGAAGACCTTGGACCGTTTGATGGAGTGTGGGCGATGGCCTCTTTTGTTCATTTCAATAAAGACCGGTCCGAAAAAATTTTGATGAACTTACATAAAAATTTAAAGCCACAGGCACCGCTGCTGATTTCTTTAAAGCACGAAGACTACTACGATTCTTCAGATCGTTATTTTCACTACTGGAAGAAAGACGACGCCGAAGCTTTGTTCAGAAAGTGTGGCTACCAAATTCAATGGTGTTCGAACACTAAAACTGAAAGAAGTGATTTTTCCAACTGGCTTTTGCAACCTATTTAGAGCTCAGTCAGGTTAGGGTCGAGTCCCTTTTCTTCGCTCTCTGGACGAGATGTTGCGGTTGGTATGAAAAAATCATCCCTTACAAGTTCGTATAAAGTATCCAGGTCACTGACTCCCGGTTGGTTGGGGAAGTCTCTTGCTGCGATCATGTTTAAACATTGCACATCACTTTCTGCAAGCCAGCCCTGATTGGAGTCAACGGGAGGTGTAAACCCCGTGGCACTGGTACGAACCATGACCGAGTCAGGGTTGTAGCTTCCGTGAAAATAAAAATCTCCCTCACGGAAGGGACTGTCTGATCCGAAATCGCGTTCTTGAAAATGCGCGTGCTCGTGCTGGATGCCAAACATGTGAAGAACTTCATGGATCGCCTGCCCCACAATAAATTCTTGTCCTAATGAATTATGGGTGGGAACAAAAACATTGGGATACTCTGACATTCCGCCTTGATAGTTTGGTGAGGCCTGTCCAACGGTTCGTCCTTCATCTAAATTGATGCTGATTTGTGGCGTACCGACACCAGTCGGTTGGCATTCACTGAAACCAGTGAGCTGAAAAGAAGTGCGCCGATTGATTTCTAATAGAGTATTTTGCACCAGTTGCGCTAACATTTGGTGACGCTCCGATTGGTTCATGTTCGTAAAACAAACCTGAATGTTGTTACTTGGCCAGTAAGCGGGTTCGGCTTGTTGCCAAATGCAAGCTTGCGATGCTGATGTCAGTAAAAAAATAACGAGTGTGAATCCAAATTTCTTGTACATGAAATCCCTCCACACTCTAGTTTTGCAGAACTTGGGCCATTTTTACGCTGCCCTGTCAAAAAGAGAGGGGTTTGACTGTTTCATCTTGAGACAGAGTTTTTTGGTGACAAAAATTGACCTGTTGCTGTCAACGAAGCGGTTCTGAGCCTTGTAAATTTGATCTGAGGCGGCTTGGTTTCGAAAATGAATCCTCTTCAAAAGCTGGAGTGAAAAAAATCACCTTAACAGAACTTTGACTCGCCCCTTTAGTGGTTGGTTGATTATAGTGCCAAGCACATGGGGGGTCTACGGACTATGGGGAAGTATCTATTCAATTCAATAGTGGTTGTCGGAATTTTATTAACCTCTGGGGTCGCGTTAGCGAACAGTGGGTTGCTTTCGGTGCAGCCACGGAGCGATTACAAAAACTTTAGCATATTTAAAAGCAACTCCACTTGCCGGGGCAATTTACAACCCAGCTTGGACAGGTTGAAAAAGCTTCGTAATGAGGGCATGCAGATTGCTTTTGTGACCAAAGGTGGACTTTCGATCGCAACGCCTCGCTACCAGGTGAAAGACGTTTTTCAAGGAAAGCGCTACTTAACGATCAAGCAAATGATCGCAGCCATGGAAGACCATTTGTATGACCGTGGGTTGCGAGATCGTGAGTTGATCCGAGACGAGGTAAAAAACTGTGTGCGTGGGCGACACAAATCCAATCACTACTTCACTCAACCTTGTGTCAAAAACTTTGGACGCATTTATCCCCACATGGGAATCGCCGTCCTGAATTCTCCAGCTCACCCCGATCCTTATATTGTTCACTTTCACACCAACCCCGAAACCGGTTGGTACCGTCCGTCGATGCGAGTCGAAACGGCGGAGTCTTACTTTAAAGAATCCAGCAACATCTCTTGCGAAACCAAAATCATTTTACCCAAGTGGAGCACACAAATGAAGATCAAGCGCGCTTTGCAGTCTCCCCTACCTGAGCGAATGCTGGCCCGTGGGAGCAAAGCTTATAACTTGGTTTCTCATCCTTGGGGTTTAAAAACTCAGAACTGCAACGAGTGGTTGGCTAGCTTTTTAGCAGGCGCTCTTTATACCAAAAGCAGCCAATGGAATTCCGTTTCTCGCGAGGCAACCTATGGAGTTCTGCAACAAACGGGATTCACACCTGCCAAAATTGTCTTTAATGGGGGGCAAAGTTTGGCAGGGCTGTTTGAATTACCGGGTTTGAGCGCTTATGAGGGGAACATCGATCACTTCTACGGAGTGGGAGACGGTCTGCCTTCACGGACAGTACTCAACTGGCTGAAGCGACACGGTCATCAGCACAGTCAGTGGTTAGTTCGCGGTCGGCTTGACTGAACTGGAGTTCGGCATGGCGGTTTCTAAGAGAATAGACAATCGCGAGAAAACAAAACACCCAAATCAATTTATTGTT
>CBDUOS010000108.1:0-12201 GCA_965368905.1 uncultured Bdellovibrionales bacterium
CGGTCCAGCCCACAGACTGATTTGCAGTCATCCTAGTAAAAAAAAGATATGATACCCCTGGGAGTAACCAAACCAGGGGGCTGAAATGCTTGGATCCTTCTTTAAAAATAGAGAACTTGAATCCACAGATGCTTATTACCAAGCCCGACGCTCTTATCAAATGGACCCTCTGCAGAGTTTTACCAAAGTCAAAAACAGAATTGGTCTGGCTGGCTCAATCGTTTTTTCCCAAATATATTTTTCCGAACAGGTTTTATATAAAAAATTTAGACGTGAAATTGAACTTCACAGAAACGTAACGAATTCATTGAATCAAGATTTCGACGTATTGATCGTATTGCCGCCACGAGGCTCTTTCAACACTGCAATTGTTCAGCATATGCTTCGGCAAACCATGGGACTAGCGACCAGTGCTGGTTTTGCCTTTGTGAGTCAGGCGCAGCTGAACACGGACCGGGTGATCCACGGTGCCAAACGCTTACATCAGATGATTCTTGAAAAGAAACGTCAGGGAAGAAAAGTCATTTTGGTTTCCCATTCCTTCGGCTCCGCATTTGTGCGAGTCATGCTTGATAAAAGCGATCCGAAAGATTTGGACGGAATACAAGGGTGGGTGAATGTTTCGGGAATGATCTTTGGCTCACCTCTCTATGATTGTTCCAATAAAGTGAAGATGTTTTTTAGCTCAACGCCGTCGCAAAGAACTTTTAGCGTTGAACAAAGTCACTTCAAGAACCGATTGCGCCGGCAAAAGTTCAAAACCGTTCATTTTCTCGGATTAAAAAGCCAAATGTCACCGGCTGAGTGGCGTGATCGTGAGCGTTTGCGCGCTTGGGGCCCAAACGATGGTATGATCCCTTACGAGCCCTACAAACATTTGAATCAAACGGTGGTTCCATTGCTCGACCAAGGGCATCTTGTAGACTTGAACCAAATTTCTTTCACATTCGTGCGGACACTGTCTTCGATGGTCAGTACTTTGCCAGTATTACAGAAGCCAGTTGTAAATTCTGAGCTTTCAGATTTTAAATTGGTTTAGGGGCAAATGATTTTCATAAGACGTTCATAGACTGCTTGGCGGTCGTAAAAATCTCGTGCTCTACGTAGTGCGAGATCCCTCTTTTCGATTCTCTCCTTTTTGTGCATTAGAACATGGTCGAGCTGTTCGGCCAAGTCTTCAGCGCTTTTTGGCTCACAAAGAAAACCACATTTTCCATCCTCAAGGATCTCGGGGACACCTCCGGCTCGGGTAGCCAAAACAGGAGTGCCGCTGGCCATAGCTTCGACCACAACAAATCCAAATGTCTCTTCGTGTGAAGGAAGAACAAATAAATCAAAGTTGGCAAAAAGTTTTCGAGTGTCTTTCTGGAAGCCTCGAAAGTGGACCCTTTTTCCTAGGCGATATTTTTCAACTCGTTGTTTCAGGTAGTTGAAGTATTGTTCTTGTCGCGGTTCGCCCAAAGTCGGCTCACCAACAAGCATCAAGTGAGCCGAGTCAAATTTGTCAGAGATCTCGTGAAAGGCTTTGAGCATCTCTAGTTGGCCTTTTTGCTCATCGATTCGACCAATTACACCAATGATAAAATCTTCATTTTTAAAGCCTTGATGGTAGCGAAAACTATCGCTGCGATGTCCGGGGTGGAATTGCCGGGTGTCGACAAAATTGGGAACTGTTTTGTATTTCCATGCTGGCACGGGCAGGTAGGGGCGGAGAGCTTCTACTTGCCAATCGGTTAGGGTCAGTAAATGATCAAGCCGACTGTAGACCAACCGGTGTAGCAAATCGGTTTTTTTAATGGCCAAAAGCATTTGCGCAAACCCAATCAATTGTGTTTGTGGTTTCTTGTAAAGTGCAGGAGACACGATCCAGAGGTCGCGCAAGTTTTGCAACATGACATAATCAAAATGTCGTTCTTTTAAAAGTTGGCGCAATTTCCAAGTAAAATCAGGGGAGAAGTAATGGGCACTGTCCCACTCATGGAGTGACAGTGCTTTCATTTTTAGATCTTCAGCAAGAGGGGAACCGGGTGTGCAGATGTTCAGATTGTAGTGACCGTGTTCTCGCAGAATTTCATTCCATTTGCTGACGGCCATTTCAAGGCCACCCCAACTTTCAGATAAGCAAATGTGAAGGAAACTTTTTTTCATAAAAACTTGAGCTTTCGTTCTGCATTGATGATCATTTTGGCGCCGTAGATGCGTCGGTAGTAAGGGATCCAACGAATCCATGAGGCGGGTGGAGTCTCAGGGGTTGCCCAATTCACACACTCCGTTTCAGCCAGCTTTTGCACCCCTTCAATATTGGTAACGGAAATCGTAAAATCGGGTTCCAATGGAAAGCGTGGTTTTAGAAATTTTTGCGACCATTTTAGCATTTTAAATTTCTTTTTAAAAATGGAGCAAAATCCTAATGGCAATTGGCTGTCAAAAAAGAGTCGTTTAAAAATCTTTTGATCGGTCAATGGACTCAGGTAATCAGCAGTGTGACGCAAATGGTAACGGTAGGTTTTTAATTGTTTCTTTGAAACTGGTGACCATAAAAATTTGGATGATCGTGACCGGCTGTTCATGTACTCGACCAGCTCGCCCTCTTTTTGCAAGATGGCCAAGCCGGCTCTTTTGTAATTGAGGTCTTGTGTTGTCAAAAGAATTTCACTGAGGACGCGAGACTTCTCCAAGGCTTCTCGAATGGCCAACGGCTGAAAATAGAAAGTCCACGCCAAGAAGATTTGGTCGGCCACAATTAATTCACTGGCCAGATCATTATCCGGATCGAAAGGAAGGTTCCAGTGGTCATACTCACGAATCTTCGCAAAGAGAAGTTCCACATTGTCTAATTTGGGCAGTTTGTGTTTCTGATTCATCCAATTCGCACCCAAGGCATAAATGGATTTTTTAACAGACTCTTCGATCAGTGGTCTTTGTAGATCTCCCTGTCGGAGTTCTGCGATGAGCTGGGCTAAATCCTTTTTCTGTGGGGGGCGATTGCGAAAGATGGGGTGTAGGCGAAACTCCTTTTGCTGTTGCAAATAGTTTGGCAAATTGCTGGAGTGTTCCTTACGGATGTTTTCAATTTGCGGGGCAAACTGCACTTGGTAGGTGAGGTCCACCAATAGACCCAGGATGGTCATTGCCATGGAAAATACAAAGGCGGTAAAAACCATCCAATTGATCATAACTTAAGCCCCAGTCTCACTTTCTGCCCCATCATAGTCTTTTTCACCTGATATGTTGGGTCTTGATGCGAGGCGTTTTGAATCTTAACCTCCTAATATTCCCGCCCTTTGCTTGTCGGCCTTAGGGGGACATGTTAATTGTGAACTTTGGGAGATTTTTATGAAGACAAAACCTTTAATTATTACTTTAACTTTACTTGCAATCGCCTTGTTTTTAAGCCGAATGATCCCTCACTCAGCGAATTGGGGGCCGGCCCTAGCCATCTGTGCTTTTGCGGGCTTCTTGGCTCGAAAAAATCCGATGGGTTTTGTGATCCCTGCCATCGCCTGGTTCGCCACCGATCTCTACTTGGGATTTTACGAGGGAATGCTATTTAATTATATTGCCTTATTTGGCTGCACATTTGGTGGTATTTCTTGGGCTGTTCTCAATAAAAAATATCCTGGGCTGCGCAAAGGCTTGGCCAGTTATTTTGGATTTGCTGGTTCTGGCGTGATGGCATCCACTCTGTTTTTCTTGGTTTCAAATTTTGGAGTTTGGTTTTACCAAGCGCCTCAGTGCCAACCATTCAATGGAGCTGGATTGTTCACCTGTTATGTTGGTGGCCTTCTTTTCTATTGGCCCACTTTGATCAGCACGACCGCTTGGATGCTTGTTTTTGCTGGAGCCTACCAGTGGATTCGCGAACAAGCCCAGGAGTGGTTGTTGGAAAGAGCTTAGTGGTTTTATGGCGGATGTGAACGACAAATACGAAGACAACCTTCCGGGGCGTTATTATGTGGACCGATCCTGCATCGACTGTGCGGCCTGCAATCTAACAGCCCCCGATCACTTTGCTTTGGATGAGGATGATGGTCACGCATTCGTTATCAAGCAGCCAGAAGGAGCCGAGGAAGAAGAGTTGTGTGTTGAGGCTATGGAGGGGTGCCCGGTCGAGAGTATCGGCAGTGATGGAGAGTCCTAATTGGCAAAAAACAAACCCTTGCAAAAAGAAACCCAATTCCCAGATTCCGACCAATATTTTAACCGCGAAATTCAGTGGCTAGAATTTAACGATCGAGTCCTGTTCCAGGCTGAAAACGAATCGACCCCCCTTTTAGAACGCTTGAAGTTTTTAGGGATTTACACCTCCAATTTGGATGAGTTTGTGATGAAAAGGCTGGGGGGGCTCAAGAGGCAAGTCGACTATGGGCTGGGAAAGACATCTCATGATGGCTTAAGCGCGAGCGAGCAACTGAAGAACATTCGAGAGTACCTGGAACCAGAGAGCCGACGTGTGGCTCAGCTTTATAAAAAAACGATTATTCCTCAACTGGCGGAACACAATATTCACTTAAAGAAGTGGAAGGACCTTAACAAAGCTCAGCAAAAGAGACTGACGGAGTATTATCAGTCGAATATTTTCCCGGTCTTGACCCCTCTGGTGGTGGACAATGCGTTGCCCTTTCCATTCATTTCCAATCTGTCGTTGTCATTGGCAATTAAACTTGAAAACAAAACCGGTGGCGAAATTATGTTCGGTCGGGTGAAGATTCCTAAAATCTTTCCACCGTGGGTGGAGGTTGAGATGGATGGGGGTGGAATTTGTTATGTCTCATTGCTGCAAGTGATCGCTCACAATTTGCAAGACCTGTTTCCTGATATGAACATATTAAAAGTGATGCCGTTTCGTATAACCCGCAACGCCGATCTCGAGAGAGACGAAGATGGAGCGGAAGATCTATTAGAGATGATCACTGAAGAGATTCGTCAGCGCCGTTTCGCCGAAGCGGTGCGTTTGCAAGTGGGGACCAACAGTGATCCATGGATGGTGGAGTTACTAAAAGAAGAACTGGATTTAACCGAAGATGATATCTATGAAGTTCCAGGGCTCCTTGATTACACTTCCTTGTTCGCGATGGCTGACCTCCCGTTACCCAACTTAAAATACCGGCCATGGGATCCGCGAGTGGTGCCGCCCTTTAACGACACCCAGACTCCCATTTTTGATTTAATCAAAAAGAACGATCAATTGGTGCATCATCCCTTTGAAAGTTTCACTGGGTCGGTGGAACGATTCATTCGAACAGCCTCGATGGATGAGAATGTGTTGGCAATAAAAATGACTTTGTATCGGACCAATGAAAAAAGTGCCACCATCTCGTCTTTGATTGAGGCAGCCGAAATGGGTAAACAAGTGGTTTGTTTGGTCGAGTTGAAGGCCCGCTTCGATGAAGAAAGAAATATTTACTGGGCCCAGCAAATGGAAAAAGCAGGCATTCATGTCGTTTATGGTGTGATCGGGTTTAAAACCCATTGCAAGACCACTTTGGTCTTACGCAAAGAGGGGAAAGAGATCAAAGCCTATTGCCACCTAGGGACTGGCAACTACAACAGCTCCACCGCGAAATTATATACAGATGTGGGATTACTGACAGCGGATAAAGAGATTACCCAAGATGTGATTCAACTTTTTCACTTTCTGACGGGCCGGTCTTTTCAAAGAGAATTTAAAAGTTTGCTAGTTGCGCCGATGAATATGAAAGCTCGGTTTATGGAAAATATAACCAGAGAAATTGGGCATGCAAAGAAGAAAAGACCCGCGCGGATCATTGCTAAGTTCAATTCTTTGGATGACCGTGAAATTATTAATGAATTGTACATGGCCTCCCAGGCAGGGGTTCAGATTGTTCTGATCGTGCGTGGGATCAGTTGCTTGAAGCCCGGAGTAAAAGGACTCAGTGAAAACATTCGAGTGATTTCAATATTAGGGCGCTTCTTAGAGCATTCGCGCATTTTTTATTTTCAAAATGGTGAAGAGGATCATCTTGAGGGAGATTTTTTCATTGGTTCGGCAGATTGGATGCGTCGTAATCTCCATTCACGAGTGGAGGTAGTCACTCCAGTCAAAGAACGCAGTCTGCGGCGCAAGTTGTTTGAAATCCTACAGGTTTGCATGGACGATCAGATGAATGCTTGGGACCAGCAAAGCGACGGTACCTATCAAAAACGCAAATCGAAAAAAGTGACTCTCGACTCACAAGAGCAACTGATGCGACTGACTCAGGCTCGCTGTCAGTTCTTGGCTTCTGAAGATAAGAGCTAATCCAGTAATTCTTGTAAGACCCCATCTTTGATTCCGACTTGCGGGAATACGATTTTTTTACATTTCCCCAATTTCAAAAACTGGAGCGTTGCAATCGCTGCTGGAATGATCACGTCAGCACGGTCGGGTTTAAGGCCGTATTTACGTATACGTTCGCGGTAATTGACAGAAGAGAGCATTTGATAGACTTTTTCCATCTGTTTGGCAGAAAGGTCCATCCCATCGTCTGAGGTTAGGAGGGGCTTCAGTTTGATAAACCGATCCATATTACCACCAGTGCCAACGGCTGTGTTCAATTCGGGGAGGTCTTTAAAGAAATCTTTTACTTGTTCTGCGACGTACTTGGGAAACCAGTCGGGGAGATCCTTTTTTTTCTTTTTCTGCAGCTCTAATACCCGAACCATACCTAGAACAAAACTCTCTTTTTTAATGATTTGTCCGTCAACCAGGGCGACCAGCTCGATGCTGCCTCCGCCAATATCGATCAATAGATGATTGCCTTTTTTTATATCCACTTTCAATGAAATAGCCTTGGACACCAGCCGCGCCTCTTCTTCACCTGAGATCACCTCCACATGAATTCCAGTGGACTGACGTAGCTTTAAAATAATCTCTTCGCAATTTTCGGCCTCACGCATGGCACTGGTTGCGATTGCACGATATTTATGCACATTGTGGTTCTCCAGCTGGTTACGAAATTGGAGCAGGGCCTGTTTGAGGTCCTCAAAAGTGGCCTCATCGATTATACCTGTAGAAAAAACTGAGCTGCCAAGGCGGACTGGCTCGCGGGAGCGGTAGGTGAGATGCCAATCTGTGTGGTTTTGGCGGGCGATCGCTAAGCGAATTGCGTTGGAACCGATATCAATTGCAGCAAGGTATGACACAATCCGAGTATTCTTGGGATTTCATTATTTGTCCACGCAAAATTGACGGGAATATGAATGAAACCCATGATTTGACTTGGGAAAAGACACTGAAGTAGGCTCGGCCCGCTCATGAAACATCTTTATTTAATTGCCGTTGTTGTGTTTTCAGTTCCCTGTTTTTCGGCGCTGCCGCCGGATGCTCAGGCTTATCTTAATCAGATTCCAGGAAAGCAGCTGACTCTACCATTTGTCATTCAAACAGCCCTACAAAAGGCTCAAGCCTATAAGGTCTTAAAATATGATTACGCCAGTGCTGAAATAGAAGAAACTCAAGTCGGGTCTTTAACCGATACAGTTCTTACTGGTTCGGCGACCTATGGCGATGACAACTCAGCCAAGACCAGCCCTTTTAATCCTCTGCGTGCGAAGCAAGAACTGTGGAGCTTGGGGGTGGCAAAGAATTGGCAGACGGGAACAACCACCTCGGTGAAATGGATTCAAGAAGAGACCGATTTACAATTCGGCAACTTGGGCGCTTTCGGTAACTCTTTTATTTCTCAGTACAGACAAACCGTTGCGGAGATTGGACTGCGCCAGAGTTTACTAAAAAACAGTTTTGGTTACGCCTATCGCCGGCAATTGCAAGCCGCAGAGACTCGGGGTCAGGCCATACAGTGGAAAACGCGGCAATCGCTTGAAGAAACCACGCTGCAGTTTGTTGACCTGTATTACCAATCATGGTTGCTGCAACAGAATGTACGCACCATAAAAGATCAAGTGGCTAGGCAGTCGCGCCTGGTGCGAGTGTTGAGCAAACGAGCCCGCAAAGGGGCCGTCGAACAACCGGACCTTATCCAAATAGAACATCTGTTGGCGACCACAAAAACCAATCTTTCCAATGTGGAAACCGATTTGGCTTTTCGCTGGGAAGCCTTGGCAATCAGCTTGGGCTTTCCGGAAAGTTTTTTACGGGTGAATCCGATGGACATTCCAACCACCATAGACAACCCGGTTCCACTAGCCCTGCGCGTGTGTGGCCACAAAGAACCTTTGAAGACGGCGCAAATACACAGTTTAGAAAAATCTCTTGAGGCCCTCGATAACGACTATAAAGCCACTGACAATATGAGCTTGCCAGAGCTCAACTTGGTGGCTGGTTATCGAGGCAATAGCATTGATTCAAGTGCCTCACAAAACATGCAAAATGTTTTGAATGGACGAGATGAAAATGGTTTTGGGTTAGGGCCGGCCTGGAATGTGGGGCTTGAGCTCAAGTGGGCTCTTAGCAACTCAGAAGCCAAAGCCAAACAGGCCCAAACCTACATCAATAAAGAGAAGACCAAGGCTCAGTTACAAATCGCAGTGGATAACTTAAAAACCGAGTGGCGCAGTTTGTGTCGACAGCTCAAAGTGGAACATGCCAATGAAAATCGGTTCAGTCAGATTGTTTCGGAGCAAAAGAAACGAGTGAAGGGCAATGAGAGACGTTTTCGATTGGGACGATTGGATGTGGGATCGCTGGTGGATTCAGAAAACGACTTGGGGTCGTGGCAGTTCCGTCGACATCAAAAGCGCGTGCAGGTTCGCTCTTTGGCATGGAAGGTTCAGCAATATTCTGGAGAACTCTATCGAAGTCTAGCCACTTTTGTGGAACCATTGTTGAGTGGTGAAGAGCTATGAAAAAGCTGATTGAGTTTTTTGCTCGCCAGGGACTCTTTTCGGAACTTTTAACGGTGCTTGTTATCGGAGTTGGTATTTACTCTCTTGTGAATATCAAAAAAGAAGTTTTTCCAAATGTTCAATATGACATCATTACCGTCTACACCATATTTCCCGGAGCTGCACCGAGTGAGGTCGAAAAACTGATTACCAACCCCTTGGAGCAAGAAATCAAAGAGGTGGATGGGATTAAGAAAATGGTCTCGACATCACTCGAAGGTTTAAGCGGGATTATCATTCAATTGGACTCAGACCAAACCACTCAGGAAGAAGCCAAAACTGATATTCAAGAAGTGGTGGACCGCTTTCAAGATTTACCTGAAGAGGCTGAAGACCCCAGCATTACGGCTTTGGAGTCCAAAGAGTTTCCGGTTATTGAAGTCAACGTTTACGGTGGCAGCGACAGTTTTGAACTCAAAGAGGTGGCACGCTACGTAGAGGATGAGATTGAGAAAATTCCCGGAGTGGCTCGAGTCGATGTGCGTGGCGAACAGGAATACGAGATACGGGTTGAAATCTCGGCAAAGAAATTGCGACGATACCAAATGTCTCTTCCTGAGATTGTGAAAGCTTTGAAGGAACAGAATGTCTCCGTTCCAGGGGGCACCTTTACGAAGGTTGAAAAAGGGATCGAGAAAGATGTGATTATTCGCACCGATAGCCAATTTGAGAACGTAGAGGACGTTAAAAAAACGGTGGTGCGTTCCAATGATTTGGGCACTCCTATTATCTTAGGAGACATTGCCAATGTCTTTATGAGTCTGAAAGAATCCCAGCGTGCTTATCGTGTGAATGGTCATGACACTATTCGCCTTGTCGTTTTAAAGAAAGAGAGTGCTGACGCCATTGAGATGACCGATGCGGTTAAAGCTTTGGTGGCAGGAGGACTCAATGAGGAGCGAATCACAGGCTTCAAGTTCGAGTTGGTGCATGATTTATCCAAATTGATTCGTCGGCGCTTGGGAGTGCTTTCCAATAACCTTTTGGTCGGACTGGTCTTAGTTGTTTTGGTACTTAGTCTATTTTTACCTTTTCGTGTTTCCCTGGTGACGGCCATCGGAATTCCGTTCTCATTTCTTGGTGCCATGACATTCTTTGATATCCAAGACATCAGTCTTAATCTCATCACAATGATGGGTTTGATTATTGTAGTCGGGATGCTGGTGGATGATGCTGTGGTGGTCACCGAAAATGCCGTTCGCAACATGGAAGAGAATGGGGATGACCCCATGACCGGTGCGATCAAGGGCACCCAAAAAATTTGGTCGGCGGTTTTTGCCTCGGTAATGACCACGGTCTTAGCCTTTTTTCCTATGGTTATTATGACCGGGATTTTTGGCAAGTTTGTCAGTTACATTCCACTGGGCGTGATCTGTGCTCTTTTGATTAGTTTGTTGGAATGCTACTTTATTTTGCCTTATCATATCGGCCGCTGGGTGCAGCTCAAACATTTGAAGAAGCCAGAAAAAGGAATCAAGGCGGCCTTTGACCGCCTATGGCAACGTGCTTTGCAAGCTTATGGAACTTTTTTGCATTTTTCAGCGCGTATGCGTTGGTTGATGATGGGCCTCTTTGTTATTTTGATTATTGGTTCGGTCGCAAATGTCGCCACCAATATGAAAGTGGTACTGTTTCCGCCGGAAGGTATTGATCAAATGCGCATCCAAGTGAAGGGACCGATCGGAACTAGCTTGGAGCAAACTCGTGAGTTTATGAAGCCACTGGAAACCTTAGTAGCCAACCTGCCAGAAAACGAACTTATCAACTTTGTGACCACTATTGGTGAGTTGAGAATGCGAGAAGACGAACCAGGAGAGAGGGGAAGTCAGTACGGACAAATCATGGTTTACCTCACTCCGGAAACTCGACGCGATCGGATCGCCGCCGATATTATTGAAGATCTCCGCTCCAAAATTCCGGAGAACGAAGATCTAGAAGTCACTTTCGGTCGAATAAACCCAGGGCCACCGGTGGGAAGTCCGATCAGTGTGGGAGTCCAAGGACAAGATTACCAGGAAATCATGAAGTTAGTTGAAGTCATCCAAAAAGACCTTGAAGCCATGGATGGGACCAAAGATATCAGTCACAATTTCTCTGCGGGGAAAGATCAAACTGTAGTGCGGGTGGATGCTGAAGAAGCTCGTTCTGTCGGTTTATCGGTGGCTTCCGTGGGGCGAACCGTATTGAACGCGTTTGAAGGAGTGGTCGCAACCAGTATTCGTGAGTTGGACGATGAAATTGATATTCGGGTTTCTCTGCCCGAAGACGAAAAACGCAGTCGCTCTGGGATTGGTAGTTTAGAAATCCTCAATGACCGCGGGCAATTGATCAAACTGCGATCAGTGGCTAAGTTTGAAAAAGAGAGAGGGATCGAGTCCTATGCTCACGAGAATAATCGACGTCAGGTGACGATCTCGGGAGATGTGGACGTTTCAAAAATTTCGGCCACCGAAGTCAGTAACGCGGTTCGCGCCAAAGAAAAAGAGTACCTTAGTCAATATCCTAACTTGAGCCTCAATTTTGGTGGGGAAGACCAAGACACCAAAGAAAGCTTGGAGTCTTTGCAGCGTGCTTTCTACCTGGCCCTAATTTTGATTTACTTTTTATTGATACTTACTTTTCAAAGTTTTGTTTGGCCCATCATTATCATCTTAGTCATACCTATTGGAGCCATTTCGGTGAGCTGGGCTTTGTTTTTACACGATGAGCCCCTGAGTTTTATGGGGATGCTGGGAGTCGTGGCTCTAGCCGGTGTGATCGTCAACAACGCCATTGTTTTTGTGGATTTTGTAATGGCCGAACGAGCTGAGGGCGTAAGCCAAAGACGCAGTATTATCGATGCTGGGAAAAAGCGATTACGTCCGATTGTTTTAACAACACTCACCACGGTTTGTGGGATTCTCCCAACGGCTTATGGCATCGGTGGACTCGACCCTTTTGTGGTTCCCATCGCGTTGGCTTTGGGGTGGGGAATGCTGATCGGCTCGATTCTCTCTAGTATGTTCTTGCCAGCCTTTGTATCAGTCTTCGATGACATCAACTATGTCAAAAACCAGATTCCCAAAATGTTGCGAAAACTGTTAACGGCAGCGGACTAGAGGTTGATCCATGTTTAAGGTTCTTGTCGTATCCACATGCATTCTTTTACTGATCGGTTGCAGTTCCACTTCTGGTGCTGGGCTCGGTCGCCCCGCCTTGCCCAAGATGAGCGATGTTCCTGGGCGACTGACTCCAGGGACACAGTGTGCCGCCGAAGAAGAGGGGCAGATGCGCGTAGGGTACTTTCAACCCTATACGACAGGTGATGTGGCTTGCTCTACCGGAATACAATCCTGCGTTCACGGGGAATGGACC
>CBDUOS010000109.1:0-11698 GCA_965368905.1 uncultured Bdellovibrionales bacterium
TGCCCGAACGCTTCGAACTCCCCGCTGAGCTACGTGGTCACCTTGGTGCTGAGCCTTTTTGCGTTAATCAAATGGGAGAAAGATTGGCCGTTGTTTTCTTGGCTTTGGTTTTTTGGCGCATTTGTTCCAATGATGGGGGTACTGGTCCCTGTCAATTCGTTCATTTTAGAACACTGGCTCTACTTACCTTCTGTCGGTTTTTTTATTGTGCTCGCTCGAGTTTTTTATCTCGGCAAGTCTCAACTCCCCACCATCTCTAAAGGGCTGGTGGCGCTTGCCTGTGTTTACTTTGCTGTTTTCACCCATATTCGCAATAAGGACTGGCGCACTCCAATAAGCTTCTATACGAATATCCTCGAGTACTCTGATGGATCAGCCCGCGTTCACAACAATATTGCTATGGCTTACAGCGAAAAGAAGATTTTTGCAAAAGCCATTCAACACTACTTAAAGGCTATTGAGAAGGCGGACGCCTATCCGCAAACTCATTACAATTTAGCTCGCGCCTATATTCAATTGCAGAAATATGACAAAGCGATCGAGCACTTGCATAGAAGTTTGCAAATCAATCCTAATTTTCACTATGCCAGCGAATTGTTGGTACAACTCAATCAATATTTAAAACAGAATCAATGAATGCAATCGTTCGAGTTTATAAACTTATCAAAACTCTTTTCATGCACACGATCCATTTGGGTGAATTTCAATCCCATACCACGTGGATAATGGCCTTTAGCGTCAGTAATTCTCACTACTACAGCTTCGCAACGAATCTTTTTCATTGAGTTCACGTTGAAACTCACACGAACGGTATCACCAATTTTAGGAACCCCTTGCTGCTCTTCATCCAAACAAACAAAAGCTCCTGAACTGGAAATATCAAAGGTCTGTACATGCAACATCTCTCCCACGTAGGGGTTAAGAGTTGCGGCCACACGCTTGTTATAACGTTTTGAACGTCTCCACCAACGTCGTTTTGGATCTTTTAAAACCACGCGCGATGAGGGCAAGGCCAAGGGGGCGAAAACGAGCCCCACTGCCAAGGTTCCTAATGTTGTTTGCAACATCGAGAAGTCACCGGCAAAGTGCCCAACAATATAGTTATTAAAAGCGACCAGACCTAGTATGAGAGGGGCCAAATAGATAATGTAGCGAGATGCGTGAAAATAAAAGTAGGCTCCTACAAAAAAGCTTCCCACTACCAGCCAGTTAACCCAGGTTATTTTTGAGAAAATCGCTTGCGTCTCACTCCAATGATGTCCGTAAAGAACCATGACTTGAATTGGAAACGAGATAGCGAAAAGTAGTAAAGCCAATGAAGCTAAATAAAACTGTTTAGGTCTCATTATCATCTTGCACCTCTTTTTTAGTGTAGTGATAACAATAACTGCTTACCTTTTTCAGGTAGCGAACAGCCTCTTGTAAGTTTTCTTGTTGCTTCCAGTTGTGCTTAAGTTCTATGATGGCGCTTTTGACTCGGGCTGCTCCAGAATTGTAGCTGGCTAGAATCAACTCTGTGAGGAGCTTTTCACGGTCTCCTCCCAACTCATCGACGAGTTTTTTGTTGTCTTCCATATCCCAGTAATTCTGCAGGTATTGAAAATAGGTCAAGCCCCCGACCAATGATTTTTCTGGATTCAAACGCCACTCTGTATCGTGGTCAATTTCGCCCAAATAAATTTTTGATTTTAATGTTAAGTAAGACAGGTCATTGATCCCCGGGTATCGAGGCCAATGCTCCAATGAATTGATAACTTGTTTCTCGGCCAACGGCGTGATCTGTGTCAGCCCGATCGCTTTCGCCCAACTCACAGCTTTTGGATTAAAACCCGACTCTTGCGCCACAACCCCTGCAAGAAAAGAAGGGTTGGTACTGTTTTGAGCCGCTACTTTCTCCAACATAGTGATAAAGCTTTGCGGAGCGTGGAACTCACCCAAGTGGGCCAGCTTGCTTTTTTGATATAAAGAGCACTCCGGCTCTTCAAGAAACTTGGTAACAAGTCCGTTTCCCTCTTTATTTACAATCTGCACTTTAATATGATTCAAATCGAGAGTCTTTAGTCGCATATCTTTAAAAACATAGATCAAACTCGAACCACCCGCATCTCTGTGCAAGTGAGACTGTTCTAAAAAAGGCTTGGTCACATCCATATTATTATAAAAGATACGAATCGTAATATCGTCAGGCAAAGGGCGACTGCTTGAGATCTCAACTGAGAAATCTGTTTTATCGTGAAGCACTTGCTTTTCAGGGTGAAACTTTATCTTATATCCAGGGTGAAACGATTGGGGGTAGCGATCGTCTTGTACGGCTTCTGTAGTTGTCACTGCACCAAAAGGCGTGGTTGGTCCCACACAAGCCGTGTTACAAAACAAAAGTATCAATAAAATCAAGCCAGATCGCTTGCGCCAAAACACCAATGGACCCTCCATCATATGTCTGGTCTATCGGTCTTCAGCCCAATCCAAATGAGCCAATTCTGGAGAACGCATCAGGCTGACACGAGATTTTGGGTATTTCGCAGAAAAAGTAGGAAAGTAAAAGGTGTCGACAAGAAGTTCGACATTTCACTGAACATTAAGTTTCATTTTGTGACAGATTCTTACTGAGCTCCTACAGGAAATCAAATACTTAACTCATTTTTCCACATATTATGTATCGTTATTTCAGATAGGCTCTTATTAAAAAACGTAATGGACAATGCGTTGTTGGAACATTTCACTATTCAAATACACCCGTTCGGGTAACAATTTTCCCTCATCCGGCATTCGACAAAGGTCGAGTCTAGGAGAGTTCAGGATCAATGAAGAGCCTGAAGCACGTGGGGGGAATACATATGAAAGCAATGATTGCCATTATCGCTTTATTTCTGTCGAGCCAGGCCATGGCTAGCAGTTTCGACGACTTCGCTAACACAAACACTGAAACAGTGAACGCGAAGGACATTATCGTAAAATTCAAAGGACAGGTGAATTTTCGCAGTCTTGGGTTTGAGCAAGCCGTAATGGCCCAATCACCTTTGATTCCTGATATGAACATCCATTTGTTGCAAACAAACCCAATGTTTAGCACCAAAGGCCTTCTACAAGAACTTCGTAACAATCCTTATGTTGAGTACGCCCAGCTGAATCACAAAGTAACGCAAAGAAACCTAACCGGCGAAGAGGCTGATAATGGACCGAACGACCCTGAGTTTGCTGACCAATGGTCAATGGGGCTAAGCGAGACAAATTTCGGTATCGATGCTTTAACAGCTTGGACCACCTATGGAACAGGCGGCAAAGATGCTAATAATAATGAAATCGTCGTCGCCGTAGTTGATGGTGGGGTTGAGATCACACACTCTGACCTTGTTGATAACATTTGGACTAATGAGCAAGAAATTGCTGGTAACGGTGTGGATGATGATCAAAACGGCTACATTGATGACATGCATGGCTGGAATGGTTACACCAACTCTGGTCAGCAAAAAGCCAACTCACACGGAACACACGTTTCTGGGATCATTGGAGCTCGTGGAAACAACCAAAATGGTGTTGCTGGAGTTAACTGGGATGTCAAAATTATGAACGTTCCTGGTTCTTCCGGAAATACTGCGATTGTTTTAAGAGCCTACCAATACGTTCTTGACCAAAAGAAATTGTGGCTTGAGTCCAATGGCGCCAAAGGGGCTAACATTGTTTCAACAAACTCAAGCTTTGGGATCGACTTTGCTGATTGCAGCTCTGGCGAGTACCCAGCTTGGAACGACATCTATAATGAGATGGGTAAAGTTGGAATTCTTTCTGCGGCTGCAACAGCCAACAGAAGTGTGAACATCGATCAAGTGGGTGACGTACCAACAGGTTGTGACAGCGATTACTTAGTGACTGTGACCAACAACCGACCTGATGGTCAAAGAGCCAGCGCCGGTTACGGAAAAACCAAAATTGATTTGGCTGCTCCTGGTACGCAAATTCTTTCGACTTACTCAGGTAACTCGACACGAAGATTGACGGGTACTTCTATGTCAACTCCCCACGTTGCTGGAGCCGTTGCCTTCTTAAACAGTATTGCTTCAAAGCCTTTAGCTGACCTTTATGTTAACGATCCTGGAGCAGCTGCACTTGAAGTGAAAAGAATCATGATGGAAACCGTGACTGCCACTCGTCAGTTCGAAAGTGAAACCGTTGCCGGTGGAATTTTGAACCTAAACGAAGCCGCCAAGTTGGTTACAACTTTTGGTATGGGCAACTAATCAACTCTTATTAAACGCTGGAAATCAGCGATTTTCTTTAAGACCCTCAGCATGCTGAGGGTTTTTTTTTACAATTTTGAATTATCAATAAGCTATTTTTTAAAGTGAAGTCGAAGAATGACTTTCTAATTTAAAAAGGCTCGATGGCTTTTGGGGTATTGGTTGAGTAGTAATTGATCCAATAGCGCATGAGTCCTTCGATGAGTTTGCGAGCATTCGTTGAATACTCTCCCCCACCCTTTTTATTCACAAATACACTGAAGTAGTGCTTTATGAACTCACCATCTCGCCGGGCGTAGAAGTACCCAGAAAGATTGGCATTGGGATTGAGCGTCCCTGTTTTCGCAAAGATATAACCTTTGTGCTCTGGATTTTTGTTTTTCCAAGTCCCATCGACGCCATTGATTGAAAGTAGGTCTTCAAAATTCTTACCATCGTAGGCAGCTCCCATAGAGTCAGCGAGCTGCAATATCTTAGAGACTTGAACCGCACTCATAAAATTATCGTAATGGCAGCCGGCACCATCATTGAGGCTAGCCGCTGTCCAATCCACCTTTGGCATTTGCGACTTCACCCAATCAAACACCACTTCGGCGGCAGGTTGGTCGTTAAGGAATTCGTTGGGACAACTGTGGGCTTCGTTGTAATGGGGAGTGGGAATCACCAGATCGCTCAATGCCTTGGCACCCAAGCGTACGTAACGAGAGGCTTCACCATTGTTGCTAATCTTCAACATGTTTTGCACTTTGGGCACTTCCACATTGCGCACATTTTCAAGTGCCGTAAGAGCCACTGGGAGCTTCGAGATCGAAGCCAAGCGCTGAGGTTGGCCGGCAAAATAACTTTTGATAATGGTACTGGAAGCCACATCAACAACGACGAAACTGAGTTTGTCGACATCGCCTTCATGCCACTCATCCACCAAATCAAACTCTTCTTGAGTCAGACTGTCCCTGCGGATCTCAACCTCAGGGGCGAGAGCAACCTCATCATCGTCCTCGATCGGAACAGCGATCACTCCATCTTGTTCTGAGTCTAAGTTTTGATAAATGCTTTTCTCTTGCGAACAGGCCGCGAGATAAAAAGTGAAAAGTACTAAAAGGATGGATTTTATTATGCGATATATCATGCCCTTAATTATGGCATCTCGCAGACAGAGAGTAGACACGGCCTAGACCATGTCTCTTTTAAAGGCCAGCCTAGAGACTAGGCCAAAGGCCTCTACTATAAGTAAGCCTTCTGAAACCTAAAAATTATTTTTGCAAGTTAAAGACTTTGTTCTCTTCGAGTTTGTTAAAGCAACGAAATGTCGCCTTCACGTCAACCATGGCATCATGGGCATTTTCTAACTTTTCTTGGAAACAAATATGATAAAGCTCTTCCAACTTCGGCCACTTAAAACCATACTGCCCAGGCAATTTGCAAAAGTCGACGGATGACTTCATGGTGCAAAATTGTTGGGTGTTGATTTCATGGTTCATACCGGCTCGTAAAAGCTCTGACTGTAAAATGGCCAGATCAAAACTTAAGTTATGACAAATTAAAAAGTCCACTGATGCAATATCAGTTAGAATCTCTTGCAAGACATCATTCAGTGGACGACCCTTAGCCTCACTGATCGCATTGGTGATCCCATGGATTTTGGCACTTTGCTCAGGAATGGGGAAATCCACTTTAATAATGTTATCCGATTCTTTAATGATCTCTCCATTTTCAGAAATTAACCAAGACAATTGCACCACACGCGGCCAATTATCTAGGTCGGTGTATGGGGCTCTGAAATTTTTAGGCAGTCCTGTGGTTTCCGTATCGAAAAACAAATACTTCATGATGCTTCCTCTTTCTTTTTCTTTGGCAACTCTAAGCGGCAACGGTTTTTGTTGCACACCGGAGCTCCTTCAAACTTGTATTTCTTATCCATTTTTGTGGGAGCCAAACAATTAGCCACACGGTCTCCCTTGTGGGCTTTGGCCTCGTACAACTCCTTGTACCTCTTGTGAACTGAAAAATAACGTCCACAACCGCCGTAAGCCTTCGCACAATCATTGGTTTTATCGCACCGAAAATAATTGATGGCCAATGAATTCGAAGACATAAAAAAAACTAAAAAAACCAAAATAGACTTCATAATAAAAACCATTGTAGCAAAGGGTTTCAGCTTCGGAAGGTCTATTTCTTTTTAACACCTGGCTTCATTTTGCCGCCCCAGCTGTTGTATTTCTTTTCTGGCCCCTGAGGTGCAAATACTTGCAACACTTTGGTGGGCACAGGGCCATTTTCAAATTTGACTTTGGCGTTTGCGGGCATGAAGACCAAGTCGTCTTTTTTAATAGAGGATTTTTTTCCAGCGATCCACAGAGTCCCACCCCCCACAAGAACAAACAGGTACTCTTCGGTGACATCCTGGTGCAGAGGAACTTTGCCGTTGGCCGGAATCGTGAGGTGACCTAAGAAAGCATTTTGATTCCCATGCTTTTCTTTACTGGCTAAAATACGAATTTCAGCCCCTTTGGCATGCTTTTTAAGAGGAGCTGTTCTTAGGCTTTGTACACCTGCGAAAAGCAACATCGTGCAAGCAATAGAAATGAGTGTGTTCATGAATTCTCCCGGCGGCTGCTAGCCCCCAAACCCTGTTGAAAAATGATATCGGCCTGTAAAATCATTTTCTTGGCTCCTCCAAACTTGATCGCATAGCGCAGAGGCTTCAGAAGTTTTTCGTAAAACTTCAAAACACCTTCGGTCGCCTTTTGATTCGAACTTTTATCAAGAAGCCAGAAAAGAAGCACGGCCAGGTGGGCTGTATAAGTCAGGCGGGCCAAGGGGCGAATTAGTGCCTGCGGAGGGGGCTGAGTCGCCTCGGCCAACGAGCGAAAAAACAGATCCTCCACTCGATCTTGTGAAAATTGGGAAAAACCAGAAAAAATATTCTGTTCCTCTGATCCAACCAACACGGGAATCAATGCCTTTAAAGCCTCTCGATGGGGAGTCAAAGTCTCAAGACTCAAGCGTAGAGTCCGTGCCGACCGACTCATCCAGCTCCCCCTATTTATTTTCTTTTCAAAAGCCTGCTCGAACTGACTGGTGAGTTCTTCATGGAGCGCAAGTACCAAGGCCCCTTTATTAGGAAAGTACTTGTAGAACAGACCTGGACTCACCCCGGCTTGTTTGGCCATTTTGCGAAGGGTGGCTTTTTCGAACCCCTCTTTTTCAATGAGTTCCAGCCCAACTTGATAAAGGTGCCGTTGGGTCTCTCGACCCTGCTCGGTACGCCCGGTGGGCCGCCCGCGCTTATTATTTTGAGTTTCAGCCAATGGAAAATCCTTGCTATTTTAGGTAAACGCGTTTACCATAATTATAGATCAAACAGCTTAGATGTCCACAACTAATTTAAACCCTTAAAACGTCAGAGGTTTTTTATGAAAATCGCAATTGCTGGGGGAACAGGACAAATCGGCCAAATGCTTAAACGAGAGTATGAGTCTCGCGGAGATCAGGTCACCATACTCACACGTAACCCCACCGAATCGGGCGAAATCCACTGGGACGGTGCCACTCTCGGTGACTGGGCCAACACACTCGAAGGCATCGACCTCGTGATCAACCTGGCGGGACGAACGGTGAATTGCCGCTACACCGAAGAAAATATGAACAAAATGATTGAGTCACGGGTGAATAGCACCCAGGTGATTGGCGAGGCCATTGCCAAATGCCAATCACCTCCTCCGCTATGGCTGCAAATGAGTACGGCCACCATTTATCAACACAGCTACGATAGTAACAATGACGAAGAGACCGGCGTGATCGGTGGCAACGAACCTGACGTTCCTGACTACTGGGCCTTCAGTGTGAAGATCGCACAAAAGTGGGAGGAAACTCTTTTCAGCTCCAACACTCCTAACACACGAAAGGTGGCTTTGCGTTCGGCTATGGTTATGAGTCCGGATCAAGGAGGCGTCTTTATGGAGTTGGTCAACCTGACTAAGAAAGGTTTGGGTGGCCCCATCGCAGGCGGTAACCAGTACATGTCTTGGATTCATGAAAAAGATTTTATCGGAGCGCTCGATCTTCTTATAAAAAATGACTTTGATGGCGTAATCAATTTGGCTAGCCCCAACCCAATACCACAAAAAGAATTTATGGGAATTCTACGGCAGAATCTTGGCATGCCCTGCGGACTACCGACCACCAAGTGGATGGCCGAAATCGGCGCTTTTTTTCTGAGAACTGATACCGAGCTTGTTTTAAAAAGTCGGCGCGTGGTTTCTAAGACTTTGCAAGACTTAGGGTACACATTTCAATACCCCGAATGGGAGCAGGCCTGTCTTGAGTTGGCAAAACGCAGTGGTCAGTTTCTTAAAAAGCACTACTATAAATTTTCATTCTTCACTTTTTTAGCCACCGTGACTTGGATGGCGGGCTTCGTTGTATTCGAAGCAGAAAACCCTTGGGACCAGATCAGCCTGTGGGGAACTTTTTTCTTCTTTATTGCACCCATCCCTTTGGTGATTGCCGCGATTGAAATCGGCTACGGACTCTTTGGCCATAAAATCTACAAAGCCCCTCACCGATCAGAAGCACTGGTCTGGAGTTTTATCAGCGCCACTATTAGCATTTTTCTTTTTGGAGTTTTGGTTTTTACGTCTATCGAAGGCTTCCAAATGATCAAGAGTTTTCTCGAATACGGTTTGCTCGACTGGCCATCCAGCACGATACTGTTTCTCTATTGGGTCTATGCCCCGCTTGTCGGAGTCATCTTTGGACTGCCCGCCAGTCTCGTCTTTACAACTTGGCTCGGGATCGACGCGCATAACAAAACCCAGTTGGCCTACCAGCGGTAGGCCAGTTGGGCCGAGATGGAATCAAATGAAGCACCAGAATCTTTGAGCATTTCAAATTGCTGCGATAAAATTAAAGCAACGGATCTTGAAAAATTGATGGCTCCTCTTGGCCCCCAAAGCAATACGGAGCTGTTGCCGCCGAGGTAGTTTTTGTCACCCATAAAAAGAGACACATCCCATCCTAACTCTAGAAAATCATAACCCATAAAATCAAAGTGGAAAGGGGTTGTTCCAAATCCCACTTTCAATAAAGACTCCATGTTGCTTGATATTTCATCGGGAACATCTGCTCCCTCTTGGACTTGTATATAACGAGAGGTATGTTCAGTTGGACCACTTGCCAAACCGAGAGCCCCATGAAAATCGAAAAATCGACTGAGGTTCCACTTGCCGGCAACCACATACATTTGCTGAATATATAGGCCTGAACTCACCCACCCATTTCCATTGGGGTCATAGACAGAAGGAGTGGCGAACCCGGACACTGTTCCCAACCCTGCGCTGAGCTCCCAAGTTTTATAGGATTGGTCTTTAACACTGAATTGCCCCCCAGCCTTTATGGAGTTCTCTTTTTTTTGAGCACTCACCTGTTTTTTCTGGGAATTCGTTTTCTGAAAACTAAAATTATAAATATCGTCGGCGTGGGCTGGCTCGACACTATAAAAGAAAGCCAGCGCCACCATGAGTTTGATACACAAATAGATCATATTCTTCCTTGATATGAGCATATTAATTACCGTCTTACCATTTGTAGGCAAGTGCAAATGAACTTGTCGAGAAGTCGCTGTCTCCGCTGATGTTTTCACGATAGGCGTAAATCATCGAAAAGCTTTCGCTGAAATTCATTGAAATACGAGGACCTAAATAGACGCGATTCGAGCTTTGATCCAAGCTGCCCTCGTTACCAACAGAGACTCCACCATCAACACCAATCGCTAAAAACTCTCCGCCGAACACGTTCAAGTGAATTGGGGTGGCTCCTAAACCAATCGAAAACTGAGGGTCGGTGTGATAGTTGCCATAAAAGATGGAACCATCGGCTTCGGCTTCACCATTGGGCAAGTGCAACTCTCCGTTGACTTCAAAGTACTTCGACATGTGATAAGTCGCGCCTAAAACGTAAGTTTTTTGGGCGAGTTCATAACCACCAAAGGGTGTATTGAAGTGATTGTCCACTATCACTTGACCGATTCCGAGTTTGGCTTGCCAGCCACGCCCGACTTTGCTTTTTCTTTTCGGTTCTTCCATTTCGGCTTTGATTTCTGTTTTGGGTTCACGAACATATACCTTTTTCGGCTTGCGAACATAAACTTTTTTGTAGCGTTTTTGATGGGGCTTCCAATCGTCGGGTACCAATAGAACATCGCTGTCGACTTCCATCACTTCTTCTACAAACTCTTCTTCCACCTTTTCTTCTGGCTCTGGCTCGGGTTCCGCCGGTTTTTCCACAGCCTTCCCCTTTTTCTGAAAGTAGAAGTTGTAGGTGTCTTGGGCACTGGCCGATCCAGCGGCTGCGACCACGAAAATAATGGCGATCCAAAGTCTCATTGCTAAAGTCATAAATTCCTCCGCGTTAGTTCGCCCCTTACCTATTCAAGGTTTGGACCAATGCGTGCCACGCTATAAACCCTTGTTTTCTCTCATCTTTTTATTTCAGCCATAAGTCAAATCGGACAATTCTGTCGACCCACTATGACAACTCTGTCATCGTTCCATATTCTCCAAGTAGCGGAACAATGTTCTAGGTGTAACACCCAACAATTCTGCGGCTTGCGATCGCTTGTTGTTGGACTTCTTCAGAGCCAATCGCACCTTATCCATTACAAAATTATTTTTCGCATCTTCCAAGTTCTGACCACCCAGCCAGTTCAGTTCTTTTTTCGACTGATCTTGCGGGCCCCCAATGGTCAAATGTTGCACCTGAATCACATCACCTGAACAGAGCGCCATGGCTCGCTTCACCGCACTCAAGAGTTCACGTACATTCCCCGTCCACTCTTGGCTCTGCATCCAGCTGATGGCATCCGCCGAAAATCGTTTGTCAGAATTTTTTTGCTTTAAGACTTCATTGGCGATTAAAGAAATGTCCTCGCGTCTTTTGCGCAAAGGCGGAATCTCAAAAGACACTTCGGCCAAACGGTAGTAGAGGTCTTGTCGGAACTCTCCCTTTTCTACTAGGTCCTTTAAGTTCTTATGGGTCGCACACAAGATCCGTACATCCACTTCTGTAGCTTTCTCTGAGCCCAAAGGTTCGATGGCTTTCTCTTGCAAGGCCCGCAAGATCTTCACCTGCAAAGATCCTGGCAGATCACCAATCTCATCAAGAAATAGGGTTCCACCGTCAGCTTGTTGAAATTTACCACGCTGATCTTTCACCGCACCAGTGAAAGCACCTTTGCGGTGTCCAAACAGCAATGACTCTAAAAGTTCACCCGGAATCGCTCCACAGTTTACCGCCACAAAAGGTTTGTCTTGGCGAGAACTCATCTTATGAATCCACTTGGCCATCACTTCTTTTCCGACACCCGTTTCACCTTGTACCAAAAGGGACAATTCGGTGTCCGCCAACTGCTCGGCCAACTTAATATTTTCTCGCAACGATTCATCCACCGTTGTCAGAGG
>CBDUOS010000110.1:0-11670 GCA_965368905.1 uncultured Bdellovibrionales bacterium
ACGACTCTCGTTCCCTTGCGGATCGCGAGGGCGTCGGGCGCGGTCGGTTCGTCCCCCCGCGCGCTCCGATAGTGGGTAGAAGCGATTTCCGTGCCAAATGCGTCGATGTCGGCCTCGGTTTCGAGCTCTCTGAGATCGTTGCCGACAAAGACGGAAAAACTCTGGTCGAGGCCTTTGCCCTCGATTTGAAAACTCAACTCAATGTGGGGGAGCGAGCACCTGGGCGCTATGCCTTTGCAATCATTTCAGACGATGGTTCACTGCTGGATGTCGATCGTGACGGTGATGGCAACTATGAGAGTTTGGTCGAAAACGATGGATACCATTCACCACAATTGAAGTGCTCCACTGGATCGGTCGTGTTAACCAAAGAATCCAGGGTCAATTTGCGTCTACGATACTACCAAGGACCACGCAATGTGATCGCACTGACACTTTTAATGAAAAAGGTCAATTCGGTGAACTTCGAGGTCGATGAACTCTGTGGAATTCGCGCCTCTGGTGGCGGTTTTCGGTTTTTTGGAGCCGATCCCACTCCTGGTTATGTACCTGAATTAGAAGACTCAAACTTCGGAGATTTAATTCGACGGGGTTGGTTCGTGCCCACGCAAGACATGTTCCTGATCCCCGAGGAACTGTAAACTGACTGTACTTTCACTTATTGAGATTCCCAAATTCCAGGGTTGGTTTGATGAATCAGAGCCTCAATATCGACGGTTTCCGTTAGGTGATTTTGATGTCGCCCCCAGCGTAGAACGGCCACACCCAAGCGTCGCAAACTTTGGTCTTTGATGGTATCGATCGGGCGCAAAATGTAGGCGCCAGGGTCCAAAGCGCCATCGGGAGTCATGCGCCGGTAATAGTGAATTGGACCATCCCACTCGACAACCAAGCGGAGGTTCGGATAATAGAGATCCACAGGATCAAAGAAACCCCATTGTGAGGCATCCATAAATTCAAAAAGCTTTTCCTGGCGAGGGTACAAGTCATCGATGCGGCGAACCAAAGATTCAAATGAAGGGCCGAAAGGGCGCACAGGATTGTTGGCACCACTGGTTCCCCCTTGGTCTAAAGAAAGCCCCTGCCTTTGCAGCTGTCCATTGAGTAAAATTTCAATCCCGACAGCTTGATTGAAAAAGAAGGTTGGTTGAGTGGCTCTTAAATAGATTAAGGCTCGGTAGAATTCTTTCACCGGTTTTAAGCGCAAGATTCCGGTTTCGGCTTGCAGAGACCGAGAGACTTGAGTGAACAACTGGTCCAGCTCTCGGGCAGTAAAAGAAGTGCGCTGAATGATTTCGGCTGCAAGGACTTCCAACTGGGTGTTTGTGTCAAACTCTTCAAAGCGCCTCACAAGCTCGCGACGATAGATTCGCAAAAAAGAGGGGCTAAGCTCCTGAGGACTGATCTTACGGAACAGGGCAAACTGCAAAAAGCTCTTAGGCTTCCATGTAGAGAGGTCTCCGAAAGACGACTCCAGTCGAGTCATCAATTGAGGTTCCACAAGAAGGTTCCATTTGCCATGGGCAGTAAGCATAGCAATTCTTTGACTGATTGAAAGTTGCTGTAAATTCTTCGGAGTTAAATCACCCATGTTGCGAAAACTATTGATGGTGCGAATGCCCCATCGACCGGAGCGCACGCCTTTGGGGCCATGGTCACTGAGGTCGCGAAGAACCACTGTGCTCCAGGCTTCCGGCGAAAAAGAGGTGTAGACCTCGGCGCAGCGAAAGACTTCGGCCATTGAGGTTTGCGGTATAAAAAGAAGAACAAGAATCAGGTTTTTCAGGGTATGAACGTCCACAGTCACTCCAACAGCACGAGAAGAGACTTTATAGAAGAAAATTCAAAGTCTGTGGAGTGTTTTCAAAAACCCTATAAATTCGACAAAAACTGTCTAGTCAGATGAGCGTTGGGCTTGAACGATTGGAAAAGTCGGTTCGGTGTCCAGCATGTTTTCGCAATTGAAAACTTCGCCGTATGTTCCAAAAAGTTTCGACTTGTAGCGAGCAATGGCGACTCCACCATCCTCATGATCCAATCCGCGAGTGGTATCGATCCCTAACAACGTGGTTAGGTTATCAACGTCACGCAAAATCGCGTGGTCTTCGGCGTCTTCCACCCAATTGGTTTCAAAGCCAGTGCCATCCAACAAACGAACAATCACGACGTGGTTGCCGTTCGGGCGAACACCAAAGCGAATTTTATTTAAATGAGCACTTTCTGGATTTGTACATCTGTAGTGGACGACAAACGGTTTTTGTAGGGCGCCTCCATCTTGCACATCTTGTGCTGGCTCAGGAGCACTGGCTGGGTCACGCTCAGCCGTTCCACCCGAGAGTCCTTCATAAGGATGGCCATTGCCTTCCGTCGCATAGGAGTCGAGCCCACAGCCTTGGGTGAAAACACTCAAACAAAAAACTAATACTGTAATTTTTAAAATAGATTGGATACGCACATCCCTTTTTAAAGCAATTTATGTACCGAGGTGGGATATTCAATTTGAGTCGTCAATTGAAACTGAGGGCATTTGGGGTGGGGAATTCCCATCAACCTCCGTTATCTTTCAGCCCATCGTAAAGAATGTAGACGTCTCAATATGAGAAAGGTCGAGAATCCGGTCCAAGGTCTCACCGACTTAAAAAGGGTCTGATTTCGAATTGTTTCCCTCCTGCGTTAGGACCTTTTATACTAGTAAAAATGACAAAATCACTTCTGAGTTTATTCATCTTTGTTAGTTGTCTTCCTTTTTCAGCTTTGGCCGAAGAGGAAACTAAAAATCCTTATATGCTTCTTCCAAAAGATGTCTATTTTCAACCCGGCGGTGGAATCCGAGTGCGCTATGAAAACTTGCGCCAGGCCACCGGTGAAGGTTTTCCTGAAAACGAAGATGAATCGCAAGCCAGTCATCGTGCCCAATTTGATTTTAAAATCTATAAAGGGGAGTACTTCGAAACCTTTTTTCGATTTATCAATCACGCCGACTGGGGGAGTGTCTCCGGAGATACCAACGGGGGCCAACATGATGGCTTTTCAAGAACCAATGGTATCCTTGTCAACCAAGCTTACGGAACCTGGAAGGTGGACCAATCCATTGGCTTGCGCTTTGGCCGTGCCCCTCTGCACCTGGGGTTGGGGTACACTTATGGTACCAATGATTGGTTCAATGTTCCTTATTCTTTTGACCTGATCGATGTGGGTTGGGATTGGGGCGGTGTTGAGCTGGCCATCATTGCCGCCAAAATTCAGGAGTTTTCGACATTCGCTGGTCAGACTTTGAGTTCTGATCCAGAGGAAAATCACATTATATTGAATCTTAATATTCGCAATGCCATGGATGCCTTGGAGTTTTTAACCTTCAATGTGGTTCAGGTGAATCGTGACTTGGGATCTCCAGACGGAGGAGTCTCGGTCGTCAACGGTCTGAATGCTCAACGTTTGTCACTCGAGACTAAAATTTCCGGCAAAAACTTTTTCGGATCGGCATTCTTTTCTTTCGTGACCGGTGAAGAAAAAGTGGCCGCCAGCAATGTAGTAGGCGGTATTGAAAAACTGGATATCAATCAAACCGCATTCGACGTGAAACTGGGGTACAACTTCACAAGTTTCAGTAATTTGAAGTTTTGGGGTGGGTACCACTACGATACTGGTGATAAGAGCGCCAGGGATGATCGCGCTGAAAGTTATGACAGTTTTTTCTACGAAGTTTACGGGCAGTCTGGCCTTATGGATATGATTCGTTGGGGAAACCTGTCCTTTATTCGCGCCGGCTTGTCGGTTGATATTTTCACAGGTCTGACGCTTGGTGCGGATTGGCTTTCTCTCAATCGAACTGAAGCCAGTGACGGTATTCAGTTCGGAGCGGCCGGTAGCTATTACGATGCCAATGTTCAATCGGGAGCATTACTTTTGGGGAGTGATAAAGAGATCGGCAATGAGTTTGATCTGTGGCTCGAGCGCAATTACCAGAGCGGACTCAATGTTCGGGTCACTTTTGCAAACTTCTTTCCGGGTGCTTCGTTTGCCAATGCCACCGGCCCAGCCGGAGCCCCCTTGGCTTCAGGAAATACTCCAGACTCTGATATTTTTCAGTTTCTCGCGCAAGTGGGATTTTTCTTCTAGATGCTGAATGAGATTATCTTAAAAGTTCAATCCCTTCCCAACTTGCTCCTTGGATTCATGGTTATTTGTGGAGTGTTAGTGGTTATGTACTTTAACGACCCTCCGAAAACAGTTTGCGATATTCAAATGGAAGAAGTGGATGCCCGGTTGGTAAAAGGTTTTTTTCAGGTGGACGAACGGGGGACGGGCTTTGAAAAAGGGGTGCAAACGGCCTTTCAAAAGTGCTTAGAATCTAACTCCCCAGGAGGCTGTTACGATATGTTTCAGCGCTTGGATTACCTTGAGGGCTTGGTGAAAACCATCCCGACAAACTGTGGTGATCATGGCTCCACCCAAAAGGTGAAAGGTTTTTTAGAAAAAGGCATGCGCCTTCTTGCAAAAATTGCCTGGGGTGAAGAAAAGCCGATCAATAAATACAATAAGGTCAATTGGTTGGACACGGCTGACTTAGGCTTGTTCTGTCGGCTCAAAAGACAGTATCAGCGATTGTATGGGCGCGAGAACTGGCGCGTTTTTTTAGAAAAATTTTTGCCCACACTGCCGGGAGCCGACAAGCTCCAGCGCAAAGAGATCTGGGAGCTTTGTCTGTTCACCTATCCTTGCAAAGGCCTCTATTAGAGGTTCAATAAGTGCAACTCTTGAACCCCCTTCGGAGAAACTCGTCCGGCCAAGCAATATTGGGGATCTCGTCGGTTCTTAATAATCACCCAAGGATGTCCGGCCTGCGAATGTGGACCGAGGGCCCATTGATTGGGGTTGAGTCCGAAATTTTTCAAAGATTGACTTATTTTATGGGTTTTCGTCTTTTGGTCCATGGTTCTCCCTTCATTTAGCACGCCCCATCGGGGGCTGCTTTAAGCTCAATGCAGGAAGAGGGCCCAGATATAGCGAAGGAACTCAGATTTTGGGCAAAAAAAATCCGGACAGTGTCCGGATCATTATCTCTCGAATTCTAGATTCGAATCAGTCGATACTGAAGGGCTGGGGTGAAACCAACTCAGGATAACCGTGGCTATCATAAGCAAAAGACCCAGCAGGTAAAAGACTAAGATTACGAGACTTTTTAATGGCTTTGGCCAATTTTTTCTGCTGATTCAGGCTCAATTTGCTAATACGAGCCGGAGTGATCTTGCCACCCTCAGAGATAAAACGAGAGAGAGTCACAGGGTCTTTGTAATCGAAAAAGTGATCACCACTGAACTCGGGACGGTATTTTGAACGTCGACTCTTTTTAAATAATGCCATGTCTACCTCAGCTTTAGTTAAGACTGGCTTTTTACGACAAATTGGGGTTGCCATCAAGTGTCTTTTTCAATATAAACGACCTTTATTTCTCGTTGAGAGAGCATTTGTTTTAGGCTCAGTTCAAGGGCTCAGAATGGATGAACTACTGTGGAGGACAATATGGCTCGCTGTGAGTTAACCGGAAAATCGCCTGTTGTGAAGAATTTGGTCAGTCACTCGAACATCAAGACCAAGTCTGTGGCTATGCCAAATATCCAGAAAAAACGGATATATAGCTCTGTTTTAGACCAATCTGTGACCCTCAAAGTGGCGACTACGGCCATGAAGTCTATGGAGCACTCGGGTGGTTTTGATAAATTTATCTTGAATCAGCCCCAGACAAGTCTTTCTAAACGCGCTCTCGCTGTCCAAAACCGAATCAAAAGAAAAATTAGCAAAGCGAAAAAAGAGAACTAAGAAGGCGGATGATCATGAAAAAATTGAAAATCAAAAATGGCGACAATGTGGAAGTGATCACCGGAGACGACAAAGGAAAGACTGGAACAGTTTTGAATGTCGACCCTTTTTCCATGAAAATCCAAGTGGCTGGTTGTCGTATCAATACAAAGTTGAACAAACGTGAGCGTACTTTCTATAAAGAAGAAGGTTGGATGAACTATTCCAACGTACGCTTAGCTGGTGCTAAGAAAAAGAAAACTAAAAAGAAGAGCACTAAAAAGGCCACAGCTACAGCTTAATTCAATAAGGAGGGAAGGTGGATTCATTGAAGCTGTCCATTCTACCCATGACCTCGGTTGATGATCCGGTCACGAACCTCCAATTCATTAAAAAAGCCATCAAAAAATTAGATAATGACGTCCGATTGCTATGCCTTCCGGAAAACAGTCTGTATTTGAATCTTGGTAAAGAACCAATCCCAAAAAAAGAAGCCTTCACTCCCGAGTCGAAGGAGATCACCACACTGGCTCAGTTGGCCAGAGAGAATCATTTATTTATTCACCTCGGAGGAATTCCTTGGATCATTGGTGGAGATGTTTTCAATGAGGCCCTTTTGATCACAGATCAAGGAGAACTGATTGAAACTTACGAGAAGATCCATTTGTTCGATGTGAATTTAGGACCGGGGATCGAAGTGCAAGAGTCCAAGTCCTACAATCATGGGGATCGCCTCACCGTTTTTGAGATCGATGGGTGGAAATTTGCGACCTGTATTTGTTACGATCTGCGTTTTCCAGAGTTGTTTATTCATTACATGGAAGAAGAGGAAGTGGATGCCTTTATCGTGCCAGCGGCCTTCACGACCAAAACTGGTGAAATCCACTGGAAACCTCTGCTTCAGGCGCGGGCTATCGAGTGTCAATCTTATGTGATTGCGCCAGCTCAGGTGGGTTATCACCGCGACCTAAAGCTCGAAAAACTACGAAAGACTTGGGGCCAAAGTCTGGGCATAGGGCCATGGGGGCGGGTTGAGTTTGAAACGCCCAACTATCGAGACTTTTTGGACTCGAATTTGAGTGAACACGAGCCGATAACAATGGTGCTAGATAGGCAAAAGCTGTTTGATTACAGAACTTCGGTGCCAGTTCGTAAGCACCGACATTTTAAAGTGGAGTTAAAACCCTTATGAAATCAATTTTCGTTTTTATTTTTTCAATCCTATTGACCACCATCGTCCAAGCGGAGTTTGTGGGAGCCGGTTTGGTGAGTGATGAAAACGAAGCGGTGATCGAAGATCAGTTTTACCAAGATCTCAGTTTAGAAGAACCCTTGTTTTCAAGTCAGAAGCCGGAGCGGGGCCTGGCAGGATTACGAGAAGACGACGTTGCGCCGGCTCCACAAGAGTGGCAGGGGCAGTTGTCTGTCGTTAAAGAAATTCCGTACTCATACGCCTGGGTTAGCCATGCGACCATGCGCTTGCGAGCTTTGGCCGAAATCGAAGAAGAAGAGTCTAAAAAACAGAGTGCCAGCCAATAAGGTAACCCCTCGAGCCTTGAATTATCTCTGAAATTTCAATATGTTTTCACCGGTGATTGCAATACTAAGCCAATCTCTGCGTTGCTTTTGGCTTTGTATGGTAACCACTGAAAGGTTGAGGGGTGAAGTCATGACAACGGAAATTCAACGAGAAGAGATGGAAGTCGATGTTTTGATTGTCGGTGGTGGTTCTGCTGGTCTATCAGCCGCAATTCGCTTTCAACAGATGGTGGATGAACACAATTCAAAAAATCCAGAGCAAGCTGTTGAGCCGATGGTGGTCGTGCTAGAAAAAGCTGCAGAGGTTGGTGCGCACTCATTGTCTGGAGCTGTCATCAACCCTGTGTCTTTGCAAAAATTGATTCCTGATTACCGAGAAAAAAGCTGTCCCATCATGTGCGATGTCAGCAAAGAGGCGGTTTACTACTTGGGCGAATCTTCAGCGATAAAAACACCGATTTTACCACCTCCATTCAAAAACCATGGCAATAAAGTGGTTTCTATTTCCAAGTTCAATCGCTGGTTGGGCGAACAAGCTGAAGGCATGGGGATCAACGTTTTTGCCGGTTTTTCGGCGGTCGGAGCTCTCTACGATGGTGATAAAGTTGTAGGAGTGCAAACCGGTGATCGTGGACTGGATAAAGATGGTAATCCAAAAGAAAATTTTGAACCTGGGATGTTGATCAAATCGAAAGTCACCATCTTTTGTGACGGAACCCGGTCTCCGTTGTTCAAACGAGTTTCTGAAAAACTCAATTTGCGCAAAGGTAAAAATCCAGAAGTTTTTGAATTGGGTGTCAAAGAGGTGATTCAGCTTCCGAAAGGCCGTGGGGTTGAAGGCGAAGTGATTCACACCTTGGGCTACCCTCTTTCTAAAGGCGTGGGTGGCACATTCGTTTACGGACTACCAGACGACCAAATCATTGTCGGGCTTTGCGCCTACCTTGATACCGATGACCCTCTATTGGACCCCCATCGCGAATTGCAAAAATTAAAAACCCATCCGTTTTTCCAAGAAAAATTAGCAGGAGGAGAAGTGATTGCCTATGGAGGCAAAACTCTTCCAGCCGGTGGTTGGTTCTCTATGCCAAAGCTTTATCATAGCGGAATGATGGTCGCCGGAGACGCAGCAAGTATGGTGGATGTGAAAAAACTAAAGGGTGTTCACTTGGCGATGGCCTCAGGGACCCTAGCCGGCGAAACAGCTTTTGAAGCCCTTCTCGAAGACGACTTTTCAGAGAAATTTCTATCCCGTTACGATGAGAAGATTCAAAACTCGATTGTGAAAAAAGAGCTATGGAAAACTCGTAACTTTCATCAGACCATCTCAAAGGGTGTGTTTCTTTCCGCGCCAGAGATGGCCTTTCAAGAGGCTTTTGGCGGGTTAGCCCCTTTTGGCGATATGGTAATCGAGCACAAAGACTCTGAAACCACTAGAACCGTGCTGGATGTTTGGGGTGTCGAGGGAATGAATCACAAAGATAATAAGTTGCCAGAGCCAGACAATAAGCTCTTCTTTGATAAATTGAGCTCGGTTTATATGACCGGAACCATGCACGATGAGGACTCTCCCAACCATTTGAAGCTGCAAAATGGCGATATTTGCCGAGAGACCTGTTATCCCAAGTACAAGTCCCCCTGTAACCACTTTTGCCCAGCCAACGTCTACGAAATGATCGAGGACGATGACAACAAGGGCGAGAAAAAGTTACAGATCAACTATACCAACTGCATCCACTGTCAGACCTGTGATATCAAGTGTCCATTCAATAATATCGATTGGACCTTGCCTGAAGCGGGTGGTGGACCCAACTACCAATTGATGTAGAAAGAGAGACCTTATGCCCCAGTTTTATGCCTCCACATCCCGTGGCTTGGCCGAACCCCTTGCAGAAGAACTGCGTGATATGGGTTTGAAGGTGGGAAAAGTCGATAGTCAGGGTTGTTCCTTCGAGGGCCCCTGGTCCGACTGTGCAAAAGCCAATCTTCGTTCTCGCATAGCGACTCGCATCTCTTTGCCAATTTTGGACTTTCCGGCTTACAAAGCCGACGAACTTTATGACAATGTTCAAAAACATGATTTTACAAAATACCTAAAATCCAACATGACATTCTCTATTAAAGCCAAGCTTAAAGAGTGCTCCATTACCGACCAAAGAATTTTGGCGATGAAGGTGAAAGATGTGATCGCTGATCAGTTCACTGAAAAATTTGGTGAGCGTCCCAGTGTCGATAAAAAGTTACCCAACGTCCGGTTCTTTATTTTTGGCTCAAGAAACGAGTACCGTTTGTCAGTGGACACCTCTGGGCACTCGTTAAGCCAGCGTGGTTACCGAGAGCATTCAGTGGAAGCGCCGATGCGTGAGCACGTGGCGGCGGGGCTACTGCAGCTAAGTAATTGGGATCAGAAGTCTCCTTTGATGGATCCCATGTGTGGATCGGGGACTTTGCTCATTGAAGCCGCTCTGATGTTAAAGTCGATCAGTCCAGGAACCTTTCATAAAAAGTTTTCGTTCCAACATTTCGAACATATTCCAGCCGAACTTTTTGATGAAGAGATCGAGAAAGTTTTGGCAGAAGAAACCGATGGTCCAGACTTCAAACTTTATGGTTTTGATAAAAGTGGGCGCAACGTTGAGGCCGCAACTCGCAATGCCGAGGATGCCGGTGTGGGTGATCTTATCGAATTTAAAAAAGCCGATGCTGTGACCTTAACTCCGCCGATTGAAAAAGCGATGATTGTTGTGAACCCACCTTACGGTGTTCGCATGGGCGATGAGTTCTTTCTTGAAGAGCTTTACCGAGATTGGTCTCATAATCTTAAACAGAACTACAAGGGTTGGGAAATGTGGCTTCTCTCAGGGGATCCCAAATGGACTCAATTTCTCAAAATGAAAGCAGAAAAACGCTATCCGATAGACAATGGTGGCGTCGATTGTCGCTGGGTTCACTATAAAATCAAAAAAATCTAGTTTGGTATTTTCAGAAAGAATATCGTACAATTTTATACTATGAGGGTTGCTAGATACCTATTTATTGGATCATTTGTTTTTTGCTCTATTCTTTTATTGCAGAACTGTTCTAGAAACGAAGAGTCAAACGAACCTTCTCCACAAGAAGAACAGGCCAATCAAGTTGATGTTATTTTTTCAGATAGTGTAACAGCGTTCAATATTAATGTGGTCTATGAGACAGGAGCTGTTCCTCGAACGGGTAATATTTCGTTAACTTCTACAGATATCTGGGAGATCACTGAAACCAGTTACGAATCAATCTTTCAAGACCATGTAGACAGAAACGTCAATGTTCCAAAAACATTAGGTGAAATGACTGAGATCCCCGATCAAAATAAATCCAGTTGGTCTTCGGAAGAACTAATTGCACTGGGCCAACAAGAGGCGTCTTTATTGGCGTCTGAAAATGAAGTGAATATTACGGTTATCTTCTTGAGAGGTCTCTATGACAACCGAGGAAGTGTGCTCGGGGTTCATTTTTCAGGATACCCTTTCGCCTTTGTTTTCAAAGATGTCGTGGAGGGAGTGGGTGGAAGCGAAAAAACGCAGCAATACGTAGAACAATCAACAGTTATCCATGAAATAGGGCATGCGATCGGTTTGGTGAATATAGGTTTGCCGATGGTTGTGGATCATGAAGATGGGGAACACCCAGGACACACGTCTAATGAAGATGGAGTTATGTACTGGGCGGTCGAATCTTCTGACGATATTCTGTCTGTTCTCACAGATATTATTCTTGGAGATCAGCTGGATTTGTTTGAGGTAGAGTCGAAAGCAGATGCTCGATCATATCACCCGAATTGAACGACTGGAGCCTTCAGGTTGCCACTCAGTTTGATAACTTTGACCATTTTGTATTTTATGTGAGTTAATGAATGTAGCTAAAGAAAGTGAGGAAAATATGAAAAAAGTAATATTTCCTATATTGATTCTAATACTTTCCGCGTGTTCCAGTGCGCCTCCAGTGAAACCCGATGCCGAAAACGTGAAAGTCAGCCGCGACGAAGCGGATGAAGACTGCAAAGAGATCGGTCCCGTTGAAGGCCGCAACAGTTCCACCAGCGGCAGTTTCGACGAAGCTCTTGAAGACCTAAAAAAAGACGCCGCCGGTAAAGGGGCAAATTTCGTACAAATCCAAAAAAGCGGAGCCTTGGGAACCGCAGTCCGCGGCACCGCCTACCTCTGCCTCTAATTGGGTGCCAGGCCCTGTTCCTGCACGCGCCGCGTGAAGGAACAGGGCCTGGCACAAAAAAACCCACATCTGTCGATGTGGGTTAAAACATTTCACTCAAAATTTTCCCAGAAACTTCAGATC
>CBDUOS010000111.1:0-11519 GCA_965368905.1 uncultured Bdellovibrionales bacterium
CTCTGATCCGGCAAACATGGGCTTGCCATCTTTCCAGAGTGACATATGAACGTGCATCCCAGACCCATTGTCTTCAAATATTGGTTTTGGCATAAAGGTGGCGGTTTTACCGTGAGCTCTTGCCGTGTTTTTAACAATATATTTGAACCATTGCAGATCGTCTGCTGCTTTGATCAGGTGACCAAACTTATAATTGATCTCCCCTTGACCAGCCGAGGCGACTTCGTGATGGTGTCGCTCAACAGGAATTCCAGACTCTTCCAAACGCATGCAGATTTCAGTTCGTATATCATGCAAGGTGTCTGTTGGCATGGCTGGGAAGTATCCCTCTTTGTGGCGAGGTTTGTAGCCAAGGTTGTTAGCGTCCTCATCACGACCACTATTCCACTGTCCCTCGGATGAATCCACTTGGTAGAACCCAAGGTTGGCGTCCTGCTGATAGCGAATGTCGTCGAAGATGAAGAACTCAGCTTCTGGGCCGAAAAAAGCCTCGTCGGCGATCCCAGTAGAAGCAAGGTAGTTCAAGGCTTTCTTTGCTATCTGTCTTGGGTCTCGATCGTATGGGACGCCGGTTTCTGGCATCACGATATCGCAGATGTAGCTAACCGTTGGAATTTGGGTAAAAGGGTCCATCTTGGCCGTAGTTGAGTCGGGTAAAATAATCATATCGGACTCATTGATGTTTCTCCAGCCGCGAATCGAACTGCCATCAAACCCCAGACCTTCCTCGAAAACATTGGACTTCAATTGTCCGATTGGAATTGTTAGATGCTGCCAGGTGCCCAAAAGGTCGGTGAACTTAAGATCAACCATTTTTGCACCATACTTATGGGCGAAATCAATGGATTCTTGTGGGGTCATAACTTTTTACTCCTTCAAGTTATTTAATTATAAAGCCGCTTCGTCTGTGTCGCCTGTGCGAATTCTCACTGCTTGTTCAATTGACAACACAAATATTTTTCCATCACCAACTTTGCCCGTTCGCGCAGACTGCACGATGGCCTCAACGGCGGTTTCTACGAGTGAGTCGGGGATGGCAATTTCAAGTTTAAGTTTAGGAAGAAAATCCACGATGTATTCGGCGCCTTTGTAGATTTCTGTGCGCCCTTTTTGGCGACCAAAACCTCTGACTTCAGAGATGGTTACCCCTTCAATGCCTAACTCCGTAAGAGAATCAATAACATCGTCAAGTTTGAAAGGTTTGATGATCGCTTCTACCTTTTTCATCAATGGCAACAAGCTATTATTTTTCTGGGCTTACTGTCAAAGAAAAAGACTGAAACAAAGACTGGAAAGGTCATGTTTAGAGAGTTTCAGCCCCTGTCAAATGCTGGTGCGCTGTCACGGATTCTTGCGGCTCGGGGGCCTTTTTGTTATATCCCCTCTTCTCAATTTGGGGCTCGTCTGAGGGAGAGTTATGAAGTACAAGTTCTTTGCGTTTGGTTCCTTTGCTGCAAATCAAGTTCACTATCCTAAAATTGCAGGTTTGATCACCGATAAGAAGGCGGCATTTGTAAAGGGGGAAATTTATCGACTTCGTTGCGGATACCCCGCCTTAATTCCTGACCCTCAGGGAGAGTTGATAGCCGGAGAACTTTGTGAGCTAGAAGTTCCAGAGTCTTACGTCTCTATTTTGGATCAACTTATGCACTTTGATATTTCACATCCTGAAAAGAGCCTTTTCAAGCGACAAAGTCTGACCGTGCAAGTGGGAAATTTTGGTCAGTGCGAGGCTGAGACCTATTGTCTGAATCCCAAGAAAAAGACCAACGCCCATAAAAAAATTACAGGGGGCGACTGGCAACAGGATCTTGTTGAAAACCCGCCGATCACGAGAAACTTGTTGGGGCGGCAGAAAGACTACATTCATCGATTGGCTCAGACAAAGGGGCGCGATATAGTTCCCATCAAACTTGATTTGTATCGAGAATTGATGAACCTGGAGTTGATCGTTGATAAAGGGCGTAGGCTGGCCTTGACTCCAATGGGTAAAGAAGCCGCACATTTTATGGACCTATGAGCGAAGCCAATTTCAATATTGTTCTTTTTCAACCCGAGATCCCGACCAACACGGGGAATATTGGACGAGTTTGTGTGGCTTCTGGCTGCCATCTTCACCTGATAGGACCAATGGGCTTTTCGATCGATGAGAAACAGGTGAGAAGAGCCGGTTTGGATTATTGGCCTCACTTGACCCACTTCTACTACCCGACTTTTGAGGAGTTTTTGCAAGAACATCCCATTTTAGATGAGGTGACATTCATGACGACCAAAACTGATCAGGTTATTTATGATAAGAGTTTCCAGAAAGGGGACTGGTTCATGTTTGGTCCTGAGACTAGGGGCTTGCCGGAGGAGTTGTGGAAGCCGCGCGCCGCGCAATCCTACAAAATCCCCATGGTTGGTCCCACCCGAAGCATAAACCTTGCCAATTCAGTTTCCATCATCACATTTGAAGGGCTACGGCAATTGCGCCAGAAGTGAAAAAGGACTGAGAAATGATTGCGAATCTGGCGCAATCAGTTATCTTAGAGAAATTATGAGTTTTCTGACCAAAATTTTTGGAACTGCCCACGACCGTGATATGAAGGTCATCCGACCTTACGTTGATAGAATCAATGCCCTCGAGCCAAGTATGAAAGAGCTGTCCGATGAGCAGCTGCAGGCTAAAACCAGGGAATTCAGAGAGAGATTGAAGAACGGAGAAACCGTCGATGATTTGATGGTGGATGCTTTTGCTGTCTGTCGCGAGGCTGCTTGGCGCGTCCTACATATGCGCCACTATGACGTCCAATTGGTTGGAGGCTATGTTTTGCACACAGGCTCTATCGCCGAGATGAGAACGGGTGAAGGAAAGACTTTGGTGGCCACGCTTCCGGTTTACCTTAATGCGCTGACTGGAAAGGGCGTTCATGTCGTCACGGTCAACGATTACTTGGCTAGACGGGATGCTGAGTGGATGGGGCAGGTCTACAGATTTTTGGGACTGACCACTGCAACGATCACTCATGAACTCGACGATGCTGAAAGAAAAGAGGCCTATCGAGCCGATATCACTTACTGCACCAATAACGAGCTGGGCTTTGATTATCTTCGCGACAACATGAAGTACAATTTGTCCGATTATGTGCAGCGCCCGCTTCATTATGCCATTGTCGATGAGTGTGACTCGATTTTGATCGATGAAGCGCGAACCCCTTTGATTATCTCGGGACCGGCTGAGGACAATACAGAAATTTACATGGCCATGCATAAGGTGGCTAAACAGTTGACGCCAGAGGCCCACTTTACCATGGAAGAGAAAAACCGTTCGGTGGCGTTGACCGAAGAGGGGAATACGGCCATCGAAACCATTATGGGAATCGAGAATATTTACGATCCCCAGCACATTGATAATCTTCACCATATTTATCAGTCATTGAAGGCGATTCACTTGTTCAAAAAAGATGTGGACTACATGGTGCAAGGGAATGAAATCGTAATAGTTGATGAGTTCACGGGGCGCTTGATGGAAGGGCGTCGTTGGAGTGACGGTCTACATCAAGCTGTGGAAGCCAAAGAAGGCGTACACATTAAAAATGAAAATCAAACCTTGGCTTCGATTACGTTTCAAAACTATTTTAGAATGTATGAAAAACTAGCAGGTATGACCGGAACAGCTGATACGGAAGCGCCAGAATTTAAAAAAATCTATGGGTTGGAAGTGCATGTGATCCCGACCAACAAGCCTATGATTCGTATGGACCAAAATGATGTGGTCTATAAATCAGAGCAGGCAAAGTTCAATGCTATTGTTGAAGACATCAAAGAGCGCCAGAAAAAGGGGCAACCTGTTTTGGTGGGTACAGTGAGTATTGAGCGTTCTGAACGAATTGGACAAGCCCTTGGAAAACATAAAATTCCACACAATGTATTGAACGCCAAACACCACGAACGTGAGGCCGAAATTGTCTCTCAGGCCGGCAGAAAAGGGGCCATTACAATCGCCACCAATATGGCGGGTCGTGGAACAGACATTGTATTGGGTGGAAATGCTGAAGCCTTGGCTTTAAAAGAACTGGGCGAGATGGACCATCCTGACTTCCAAAAGACTGTCGAGAAATACCAAACCCAGTGTGAGGCTGAGAAGAGTGAAGTGCTGGCCGCTGGAGGTCTTTATATTATAGGTACTGAACGCCATGAGAGCCGCCGAATCGACAATCAGTTGCGTGGTCGCTCGGGACGTCAGGGTGATCCAGGTGAGTCTCGCTTTTTCCTTTCTTTGGAAGACGATTTAATGCGCAAGTTTAATGGAGAGCGCATTCAAAAAATCATGACCACATTGAATGTCCCAGAAGATGAGCCGATCACTGCCAGAATGGTGACTCGTTCGATTGAGGGCGCTCAACGTAAAGTGGAAGGTCACAACTTTGAAATTCGTAAACATCTTCTTGAGTATGACGATGTGATGAATCAACAGAGAAAGACGGTTTATTCGCAACGACGGGCTCTACTAGAAGAGGACGACGAAGGAGATAATAAAATCTCTGCCACTGTGATTGATATGCTTTCCGAAGTCACCTCAATCATCTTGGATGACTATGCTAATGAAAATGTGAAGCGCGAAAAATGGAATTTGAAAGGGTTGCGAGTGGCTCTTGAAAATCAATTTGGAATTGAGATTGAAATTCCTGAGTCGATCACTGGTGATCGACTCAATGAACTTGTTGTAGAGAAGGTAAAAGAGCGTTTTGAGGCGCAAAAGAAAATGATGGACCCTATTTTTGAGGATGTACAAAAAAGCATTCTTCTCAGTGCCATTGATCATTACTGGAAAGAGCACCTGCAACGTGTGGATCGTATACGTGAGTGGGTGAATCTCAAAGCCTATGCGCAGAAAGATCCACTAACCGAATACAAAAAAGAAACTTTTGAAGCTTTCGAAGAGATGAACGAATTGATCCATCGAGACACCATTGAAAAGCTGATGAAAGTTCAAGTCCGCAAAGAGGGTAAGAGTTCGTCAAACATTGCCGAAGAAAAGGAAGATGTCCTAGAAGCGCTAAGACCACAAGAACCTCAGCAAGAGTTGCAAGAGGGGCGTGGGGCTATGATGAGTATGGGTGGCCCAGAACCCGAGTCAAACATGGACCAAGGACAGAAAGGCCCAAGTCGAGCGCAAAGACGACGACAAGAAAAAGCCAAAAAGAAAAAGAAACTGTTCTAAAGTTTCTTTTCGATATCTCATAAATCCGCCGTCCCAAACACATGTATTACAGGTTAGTCCATTGGTCCAGAATTGCGGCCTTTCCGCTAGTGCTCTTTGCCTGACTGGCAACCTGGCCAGACACATGGGATAATAAAGGGTCGATAGACAAGGAGTCGGTGGTGTTGAAGTGTCCCAATTGTGATGCAACTCTCGATCAAGATTTTGGAATGGTGACATGCCAAGAATGTCAGTCTGTTTTAATGATTGATCTCAATGGGCAGGTGCAGATTAATGATGGTTCTGAACCCCAATACACCGATGGCAGAGGTTACTCCACGGCGGAGGAGGATGACTCCACAGCCTCTTCTGAAGTGTCCATTACCGCTCCCGAAAGTTTTGAATCGGTCCAAACTTTCGACAGTGATTATTCAGACGATGAATCAGAAGATGATACAGACTTAGATTCTGAAAACACGGATTCACTACAAGAGGACTTTGACCCGATTGATTCAGACATGGATCAAATGCAAGCGGATGACCTGACGTCGTTCGATGACGATGAAGATTTTGAAGACCCGATGGATGGGGGTGCAGAATCGATCGAAGGAGGCTTTGAAGCTTCAGTTGAAGATTCGACCAATGAGCCGATTGATGATTCTTTTGAAGAGTCCATTGACGATTCGATTGAAGGGTCAGAGGACGAGGTTTCTGATACGGGGCTCGTAGCTGCCGATGAAGAGCCGGAGGAGTTGGAGACGTTTCCGATGCCAAACGGACCGGACTCCAACCCGGTAGACATTACGGACTACGCAAACTCCGAGGTCTCCAATTTAGAGGATGGTGAATTTTTGTATGACATTACGATTTCTCGTTTGGATTCAAAAGATTTGCGAGAGGCATTGAAGTACGTTTTGATCGATGAAAAATTGAAGTTGAACCATCATGAGTACTTAAAAAAAATAAAAGATGGAAAAGTGTTGATTGAAGATCTTAACCCTATAAAAGCCAAACGGATTGTAGAGCAATTGCAGTATTATTCGGTGACCATTTCATGGCGGCAGAAAAGAGTGGTCATGGAGATGGTGGAGCCGGAGGTGGATGAGGAAACTGGTGATGTTGATGAGGTACCTTCGGAGGATGTAAATGTTTAGAGTTTTAGTGATGTTGGCACTTCTGTTTTCTGCCCAAGCAATGGCCACTCCTTGGGAAGGGCACATTGAAGATATTGAAAGCCTTGAGCGTAAGATCTATAAATTTGAGCAAGAGTTGAATGTCCTTGTTGAAAAGAAGAAAAACACTCGTGAGCAGGCGAGGATTGAACAAACTCTCAACCGAATTGTAGAAATCCACGCCGAGTTGATTTCTCTACGCAAAAGCATGGACAATGTTCGCAATCATTTAAAGTTGGAGCATCCGGATAAGGCCCATGTTTTGGATCAGTACGATTCTCGGGTATACGGACGCAAACAGAGAAAAAATCGCATCGAAAGTCCATTGAGTCGACAGTTGGACCAGTTGCTTATCAAAATTCAGTTGAAGTTTTCCAGCTTTATGCGCAACCAAGAAGAGAAAAAGGATGAGATGATAGCTGTTGAAGAGACCTTGACCAAAAAGCGCAAGAAAAAGAAAGAGCGTGAAGCTGACGTCTATCTTCGCAAGCGTTCTAAAGTTAGGCTTGTAGAGTAAGGTTTTTCATAATCGGAACTCGATCCACAATTGATTGTGGGGCACGTTTAAGTAGCTGCATGCGCGCTCGGTGCCAGTAGACGGCCAATAAAAGCAAAGACCCACCAACAATCAAACCTGTCACCGCTAGGTTTAAGGAATTTGAGCCATAGGTCATCTTCATTAAGTTGAAAGCTGCATAGACGACATAAATCAAAGATGAAACCATAAAAGCTCGTCGGTCGATCACGATTGAAATCACTGTCATGGCAAAATAGAGAACAATCACAATAAAGGCGGCTGCCATACTGACGTCGCCTCCAAGGATTCCCAATTTACTAAAGACGGGATGGACCACCATGGGTGCCGAAATCAAATGCAGCCAAAATGCCACGTCGGACCGGCGAGTTACCCGGTCCCTGTCAGATGCGTCCCAGGTCATAGCCAATAAAAATGTTCCAAACCCACAGAGCAGGATAAATGTATAAAACAAGTCCTGTGAGATGCCATAGGCATTAGATAGAGAGATTGAAATAGCGACGACAGCGCAGATGACACCAGCGGCAATAGTGATCGGTACTCGGAAGCGTCGCCAATGGATAAAGGCGGCGGCACAGGCGACAACTCCAGCAACAACAAAAGGGTAATCCATCTTAAGAACGTTGTCGAAAAAGAGGTGGAAAACAGCTACAGCTGAGGCAAATGCGCTGCCGGCAAAAGACAGCAGTAAAATGATTCCGGGCAAGGCCATTCGCCTTTTATTAACAAAGTACTCCGAAAGTCCCCAAGACAGAGCCAATTGTAGAATGGCCCCTACAGCAGGGTGGACAAGGTAACTGCCAATAAAGGCGACAGAGGCCAAGAATAAAATGGATGAAATGACTACAAAAATATCATTGAAGCCCGTGAGGAGACGAAAGTTTTCTTCGTCAACGGCTTCGGTATGATGGGATTGGGCGACAAAGGCCCGGAACTTATTCACGGATTCTTGGCTAAAAATTTTCTCTTCAACAGCCAAGTTCAAATCTTCGTTGGAGTACATGGGGTGTCCTTAACTAAAGGGTTTCAAATTTTGGTTTTTTCTTCCCTTTGTTTTGTTTTTCAATTTCTTTTTTAATGGCTTTACGGAGCTCATCTTCTGACATGCTGGGTTTGAAGTCCTTGTTTTTTTGACTGGACCGTGGCTTTTTCAACTCGTCCATTTCTTCGGCAGACAAGAGGGGTTTGATTCGCTCGCCGGTGAGGACCACTTTTCCATTTTTAAAATAAACAACCCTTTCGGTTTGTCGGTCATCGGGGACCATATAATACATCCAGCGGTCGTGGTCTTGCCAACGATCAGACCAATGCGGCGGTCCAGCCACTTCTAGGACATCGGCCTTGATCATACCGGTTTTGATGGCCTCAAAATCTTCAAGGCGTCGTTCGTTGGGGCTCGCACAAGCCACAAGAGCGAATACCAGAATAATAATAAGCGAATACCTCATGTTTTAAGTATGGCTTACAAATAAGAAAATCGCCAGAAAAGCCTCCAAAAGCACTTGCCTATGGCGTTTCAAAGTGAGAATTATAGCATCTCGTTTTTAATTCGGAGGTTGTTCATGTCCCAGACATACCAATACGGAGACTATAACCGTGGTGGAATGCTCGCGTTCTCCTTTTCGATGGTCATAACCTTGGCCTTTTTCGTGTATGTTGCCTTTATTCATTCAGGAGTGGATCTCCAAGAAATTGATAAGGGCGATGTTAAAGCTGAAATGTTAAAAACGAACCCCGAAGGTCAAGAGGATGCGGAAAGCACAGAGGCAGAAGTCGAATAAATTTCGCCCTGCATCAATTGTTATATTTTTACAGCTGTTGTTGATTGTCTTCAGTCCCAATTTTTCAATGGGATATGTTCCAGATGCCAAGCCCGGAATTGAAAATGAATTGCCCGAAGCGATTGAAGGTGTGGGCATTGATGAAAAGCTCAAACAACAATTGCCAAGTAATCTCGTTTTTATCGATGATACCGGCAAGGAAGTTAAAATTGCTGACTATTACAGCAATCAAAAACCCGTGATATTAAGTCTTGTTTACTACTCTTGCCCCAGTCTGTGTAACTTGCACCTCAAAGGTGTCTTTGATGTCTTCCAACAACTGAATCTAACACCGGGGAAAGATTTTGAATTTTTGGCTGTCACTGTGGATTCCAGGGAAGATGCTGATTTGGCCGCGGCCAAAAAAGAGACCTATGTTTCTCAATACTTAAACGATTCGGAAGAGGCGCAAAAGGGTATTCATTTTCTAACCGGAACCCAAGAAAACATTACAAAATTGGCTGATGCGGTCGGGTTTCGTTACAAGTGGAATGAGGAAGCGAAAGAATGGGCACATGCGTCAGCTGCGATTATCTCGACTCCGCAAGGAGTGATCTCGCGATATATGCATGGAGTGTTCTTTGAACCGAAAACATTTCGTTTGTCGGTGGTTGAGGCTTCTAAAGGAATGATCGGAAGTCTTGCGGACAACTTTGCACTTTTTTGCTTTCGTTATGATCCAAAAACGAATAAATATGCATTTTACATTATGAATATCTTAAGAGGAGTGGCCGCGTTGGTCCTTCTCATTCTTTTGGTTTGGCTGGCTCCCTTTTGGTGGCGGTCAAAAAGGAGCGGTTTTGATGTGGTGGATTCCGACAGCTGAAGCACAGTCTTACATGCCCCCAGCAGCAACTGATATCGCGGAAAGCGTAGACTCTCTTTACGGCTTTCTGGTTATCTCAAGTTTAATATCTTTTATTATCTTGATGGGTGGCCTGGTTTACTTTGTAAACAAGTATCGTCGACGTGGTGTTGATGACAAAACGGCTTATATCAGTCACGACTACACGTTGGAGTTTTTGTGGTCTTTTATCCCTTTCGTGATTTTTATGATTTGTTTCGGTTGGGGAGCAAAAATCTATTTGGATATGCGCCACGTACCAGAAGATGCTCTAGAAATTCATGTGGTCGCAAAGAAATGGTTATGGGAGTTCACATATAAAAACGGACGAACTGAGTTGGCTGGTTTGGATGCGAATAACAAGCCGACCCCTGCGACTATGAAAGTGCCTTTAGGAAAGCCTGTACGATTGATCATGACATCACAAAAAGTGGATCCAGAAAACAAGAGGGATCGTGCGGTTCTACACAGTTTTTTTGTTCCAGCTTTTCGCGTGAAACAAGATATTGTTCCTGGTCGTTATACCCAAATGTCTTTTACGCCCACCAAAAAGGGTAAGTTTTGGATTTTCTGTACTGAATATTGTGGTTCTGGCCACTCAACAATGCTTGGGCAAGTGGAAGTTATTGACGAACAAGAATTCAATGACTGGATCGTTGGTGAATCCAGCGCTGGTGCCGGAGGAATGTCTTTGATTGATAAAGGCAAACAGATTTACGCACAGCGAGCCTGTCTTGGTTGTCACAGTCTCGACGGCTCAAAAATGACAGGGCCAACTTGGCAAGGCCTTTATGGTAGCGATCGAGTGTTTGCTGATGGAAGCACAGGAAAAGCTGACGACAATTATCTGCGTGAGTCCATACTAGAATCGAATAAAAAAATTGTTCAAGGTTACCCGCCAAACCAAATGCCATCTTTTGCGGGGCAGTTAACGGATGACGACATCACTGCTGTGATCGAATTTATCAAAAGTGTGAAATAGGAGTATTGTTCATGTCAGGTGCTGGTACAAATTATATCAATCACGAAAAAGGACTCATGTCTTGGATCACCTCGCGTGATCACAAGCGAATTGGCCTTCTTTACTTTTACTCCATTGCATCATTCTTTTTTATCGGTGGTGTTTTTGCGCTGTTGATTCGCACGGAGCTATTTGCCGCTGGAAGCTATTTTGATCCGGCTGTTTACAACCGCTTTATGACTTATCATGGAATCATTATGGTGTTTTTTGTCATCGTCCCGGGGATACCGGCGAGTTTAGGAAACATCATTTTGCCTCTGCACCTGGGGGCCCGAGATGTGGCCTTTCCAACAGTTAACTTAATGAGTTGGTACTGTTATGTATTGGGTGCGATTTTGGCTGTGTCCAGTCTGTTTATGGGAGAGCCCGTTTGGGGCTGGATCGGTGGTGCCGACACCGGTTGGACGTTCTACACGCCCTATTCGATTAATTTTACCGGAGCCAATATCACGGCCGCTCTTGCTGCTTTTGTGGCGGGGTTCTCGTCGATCTTAACCGGGGTGAACTTCGTGGCTACAATCCACAAATTGCGTTGCCCAGGAATGACGATGAAGCGAATCACTCTTTTCACTTGGGCACTGTATGCGACGGCGATTCTGCAGGTTCTAGCCACACCGGTAGTTGGAATCACCGTCATGCTTTTAGTAATGGAAAACGTTTTTGGAATAGGAATCTTTGACCCTCAGTTGGGTGGAGACCCAGTTCTATTTCAACATTTCTTCTGGTTTTACTCTCACCCCGCTGTTTACATCATGGTCCTCCCTGCTATGGGAGTCATCTCTGAGTTGATCACGACATTCTCTAAAAAGACCATCTTTGGTTACACAGCGATTGCTTACTCTTCGATAGCCATCGCCGGGGTGAGTTTTTTGGTTTGGGGACACCATATGTTCACCAGTTCCCAGTCTGAAACAGCGGCCATCGTCTTCTCTGTTTTGACTA
>CBDUOS010000112.1:0-11420 GCA_965368905.1 uncultured Bdellovibrionales bacterium
TATCAATTAATTGACCAATCTCTTGTTCGCGACCAATCACTGCATCAATTTTTCTCGATTTCATTAAAAAGGCCGCTGCTGAATCTGGTAATATTTCAAAAGGAATATTTGATTTTGACAACTCAAAGGCTGTTAATCGTGAACCTTGCAAAAGTGGACGAGTTTCATCCACATAAACGTGTATCTTCTTTCCTTGCCGATGAGCCTGAGTGATCACTCCCAATGCAGTACCCACACCCACCGTAGCCAAGCCACCCGTGTTGCAATGTGTGAGAATATTATCACCATCTTCAACTAAGGAGGCTCCAGCTTCGGCCATCTGTAGACACAAGGCCACATCCTCATTGAGGATCTCCATGGCTTTTTGCACAATTTTGTTTCGATCCATGGCAGTTTCTTCAGCGACCGCCAGCATGCGGTCTAAGGCATTCATCAAATTCACCGCTGTCGGACGCGAGGCTCGCAGTTTTTCTGCTTCCGTTTTGTAGGCCTCTAAGGATGAACCTACCTGAGTCCAAAAGGCCAATGACAACACTGCGGCCACTCCAATCAAAGGGGCTCCTCGCACTTTTAAATTTTTAATAATTTCCACCATATGGTCCGGTGACTCGACACCAATCCAAACTTCTTCATCTGGCAACATTTGTTGATCTAATATTAACAGCGCGCCATCATCAATTTTTAAACTGAGAGATTTAAAATTCATTAGAGAGTCCTGTTTCCAATTTGTTGTCGTATTTTATAAAGCTCTTCCATTTCATCGTCATCGAGCTCGGTCAGTCCATCCAAGATTTTTGCTTTATAAAGAATCTCAGAAGAATGCTCCAGGCGTTCCATCCCCATATAGGCCTCACTCATAGACTCACCCCACGCCAATCCACCATGTCGGCTTAAGATCAGTATTTTATGTTGGTCGATATACTTTTTTAAAACATCACCCATAGACTCTGTTCCCGGACGCGCATATTCCACAATAGGAATTCGACCCGCAGCCAGAATAATTTCAGACAAACAAGAATTGGGCAGCTCTTTGTATTCCGGAAAAGCCACAGTCCAAGAGATCGCCGTTGGAGGATGGGCGTGTACTACCGCTTGGGCTTTTTCCGAATGATTGTAAACTGCCAAATGCATTAAACGCTCCGACGACGGATTGCCGTGCAAAATCTGATTGTCCAAAGTAACCAAAGCCATATCTTTGGGTTCAATAAAGGCTTTCGGCAGTCCTGAAGGAGTAATCAAAAGACCCTCTTCAACTCGAAGACTAACGTTGCCATCAGCAGCCGCTAGCATGTTCCTCTTGTGTAGGCTCTTGCAAACTTTAATTATACTTTTGCACTCTTTCTTATATTTAATGTGTGGTTGCATATCGACACCCTTGAGTCACACCTTGTTTACGTAAATACTCCAACACAAACTGGTAATTTTGCATTTTGTTTCGCGTCCAAGCCGGAGCCACCAGTTCATCCCAACGAGAGGCCGTGGCCACCAAACGGTGTACAGCAATTTCAGGTGAGAGGTGGGACAAATAAGTCGCCACCATTGAAGAGTACTCATCGAGCTCCACTGGCACAAAACTCCCCTGGTTATAGAGCTTTTCCAAATCTGTATTCTTTAAAATATGAAGATTATGTAGTTTGACGTTATGAATATCAAGGGCATTGCACGTTTGGGCCGCTTCAATCAAATCCTGCCGAGTTTCACCAGGCCAACCGAACATCAAATGAACTCCAAGGTTTACCTTTGGGCAGTTTGTTTTGATTCTTTCGATGGCCTTCTTGGACTGCTCGGCGGTATGCCCCCGACGCATCCACTCGAGTTGTCGATTGTCAAAACTCTGCACTCCCAGTTCAACTGCCATAAAAGTTTTTTCAGCCATTTCATTGAAGGTTTCCAACAAGGCGGGTGACAAACAATCGGGTCGTGTGCCGATTACGATTCCGACCACTCCCTCAAACGTTAAGGCGACTTCAAAAGCCTTTTTGACTCTTTGTAATTGGGTGTAGGAAGTGGTGTAAGCCTGGAAGTACACAAAAAACTTTTTGGTATTGTAACGTTCTCCCACTCGCTTCTTATGTAACTCAATTTGCTGTTTGAGATCTTTTTCTTGATTTTCAGGATAAGCAAAAGAACCCCATTCATCACAGAAAATACAAGTTTTTAAGCCACTGCCATCCTTCATATTGGGGCAGCGACCAGCCAACGCCACTGGGATTTTGTAGACCTTCTCACCGAACTTTTGTTTATAAAACTCCGATACTGGATAAAAAGGCTTTTCTTCATAGTTCGAGCTGGACAGTTCCATGAAGATGACTTAACCAATGATGTCATTATGAGCAACCCAAAAAGCCTCATCGGCTTTGAGAAGCATATTACAGGGGATGGAAGTCCCACTTTGTCCATCGAGGGCGGTGAAAAAATGCACTCTCTTGAGGGGGCCCTCTCTGAGAGCTTGTACGTTTACAAGCCCTGCGTAGAGGCAGCTCTACAGACCGCCACCCCCCACATACTCTCCATGGGCCTGGGACTTGGTTACAATGAATGGATTGCCTCTGCTCTTTTCTTGAAAAATGATGTGAAAAAATTTCGAATCTGTAGCTTCGAAGGTCACCCTCAACTGAGAGAACAGTTTGTCCTATGGCTCAAGGGACAAACCTGTCCATTGTCCTCTATTTACGATGATGTCACCGGTTGGGTCGCTCAGTATTTTGACATCGCCTCCTATGAGCTGAAAAAAATTCTAATAAACGCTTATTTAGACGAACAATTTATTCTATGGGAATCCCTTCCAGATCAAAACCCTTGGGATTGGAAGTTTAATGCTGTCCTCTACGATGCCTTCAGTGGCGAAACCGACCGCCACCTTTGGACAGAAGATCACCTGCAAAATTTTTTGCAAGAATACTGTCAAACCAAACCTTGTTTTTTTTCGACCTATGCTGCCACCGGCAATTTAAAAAGAAGTTTAATCGCTAAAAATTTTCAAATTGAAAAGAAAGGTGGATTCGGAAAAAAAAGAGAATCCACCTTCGCCTTAAGAACTTAGAAATAGGTGTGCATTTGAAAAGAAATGGTGCTTTCTTTTTGGTCCGCAAAGCCATCTTCTTTAATCACTTTGTCTGCCATCAATAATTGTGTTTCAAAACCACTGATCCAAAATCCACGGACACCAAGAGTGGTTTCTGTTCCTGAACCCGGACTGATTCCAGTACCACTCGTGGTATTATTAAAGGCTACTGCTGCATTCGATTGAGCAAAACCGGCCTCCAGGTATACTTCTCGCCAAGGTCGAAACTTCACATCCACACCCAAAATTTTGGTCTCATCCAAACCGGCGACCTCTTTGCGGACGTTCGTCATCTCACCATTGATGATCAAACGTTGGTTAAACAATACGAACCCACCATTCAAGTTCCACATTGTTCGACTTCGAGGAACCAATCCTTGATCATCCTCTGAGCTCCAATAGTGCAACTGGGCATGGGCTCCCATGCGAACAAATCTCAGGCCGACAGTGAGATTGAAACCCTCTTCAGCACTGATGCTCCCCGTCCCAACGCCTTCGGCAGGCAATATGTAGTTAACAATTCCAAAGGGTACGTTCGGTGCCAAACCAAAACCTGCTTGTTTAATCGAGACATTAAAATCCAGATCTGTGAAGTCATTGATCATCGCTGTGTGATTGGCATTGTAAAGACCAAACATGGGACGGAAGAACCCTAACTGAACGTAAGAGTTATACCAAAGGTCATCAACTAACAAATAGGCGGAGCGCGTGATTCCTGCTCCCCTTGGCCCAAACAGCTTATCCAGTCCCGACGGGTCACCGCCAGCACCAAGGTTCCCCGCGTTCAACAAACGCCCTTCGTAAACAAAAGAAACATTTTCTTTGATTGGACGGACCCGTACACCGAAGTCAAAAACCATTGGAAAAATTGTCCCTTCTTCCAGTTTACTACCCGCTGCGGCTCCTTCAGAACGCTGCATATAGAACAAGCGGAGATCACCACCAACGGTCACCATGTTTCTTCTTTCAATGCGATAAGGATCTTCTCGTGGAATTCTTGAAAGCTCTTCCACTTGGTTACGAGCTGCAGAGTAATTGGATGATTCAAAAAATGGAGACTCATCGGTAATCGCAGCTGGGATCTCGACAAGCTCCGCCCCGTACTTGGCGTAATGAAGCATCTGTTTTTTAGACATGCGCCCAAGGCTTTTTTTCGAACGCTTTTTCTTTTTCATTTTCTTGGATATTTTTTTCATGTTCTTTCGGTAGTACCTTTGTTTCTGTATAGGCGCTGTCGACTTCTTGTTCCAAGCCAGCCCCGTATAGAAAGAGCGTAAAAAACGTTCCTCATTCCATTTACCATATTGGTTTCTCAATCCCCCACCGTTGGGATTGACATGGCATCCTTGGCAGGAAAGCGTACAGCGTCGCTTGACCGCTTTACGGTTGAGACGACCTGGGGCATGGCACCCGGCACAGTTTTGTGCAAAACGATTGGCTATCCAGGGTTCAGCCTGAGTCATCTCAAAACTGAAAAGTAAACTGAGTAGTGTAAACATATGGGCAAATCTCATTGGCAACTCCTAAAACTGCATACCTAATTTTGCGGACAAACGACTTGTGGAAAAAACTTGAGAATACTCAATACCAACATTTAACATCGCAAGATGAAACATGGCGCCGGCAATTAATCGTGCCGAATCTTGCTTGGAGGACTTCTCACGACTGGATACATCATCAAACAAAGAATAGGGGGTGTTTGTTGCAGACACCCCTGACAGCTTTCCATCGGTGCTGACAAAACCCAGTCCCAGATAAGGTTCAACAATCGAAAGATCAAACCCAATCAAGGTGTCGCCACCAATCATTGTGTTTTTAAATGACACATCCACATCTGAAGTGGCCGGAAAACTGGGGTTTGAAACTGTCTGGCGAAAACGAACCTCACTGGTGGTGTAATAGGTTCGAACAGCTAGATCGAAAGGCAACCCCTCTAGAAACTGATCAGTCAGACTCCACTTTATACCCACACTGGTGTGTTTCATTTCTAGATCTTGTAAATCGAGTTCAGGCAAAATATTCAGTTCAACACTGACTCCATAAGGAACGGATATTCCACCTAGAAGCCAAGCGTGAGGGAGGTATTCAATTTCTGAGTTAGGATCCACCGAACGGGAAATCTCTTTCACACCAGGAGATTGGGTCAAACCGACAATCATAGCCGCTTCTACGCCAAAGACTTTTCCTAAAGATGTGGGCGGCGTGGCCGAGGTGTGTACAAAGTTTGCGGCGAACTCTTGCACTATTGTATCCAGCTGTTCATCGCTCAATCCATCGAATGTGGGAGTTCCGGCCATCGCCGTGACTCCCAACCCAACAACCATCCATAGTGTTATGAGTACTCGGTACAAAATCGACCCCTTATGTAGAGTTTATTTTGCATCAGAGGCTCTACACCTGTAAATGACTCAAGATATTATATTTCCACCTTTTTCCAGGTTATTTTGCTTTTATTTTAAACACCCCGCGAAGGCGCAACTGGTCTCGACGGCAGCAGCAGCCAAATACTGAAAAAATCAGGGTTTTTTTAAAATTTTGCTTAAGCAATCACTGAATTCATCCGTTGAGGGGATATATGATCAATAGGGAACAGCTGAAACAGCGATACGATGCCATTCATGAACACTTCACATTCAGGGATTTCCTTGGTCTTTCAGCATTGGTTTTTGGACTTCTGTTGTCCAACTCATCCTTTGATCCCGGCCCCGCCAAAGTTTCAAAAACAGATGGTCCACAATCGCAAAAAGAAAAACCTTTGAAAAAGAATGACGCTGGTAAGGCTCCAGCCTCTAAGTCAAAGGTTCGTAAAAAGGTAATAAAGCTGCCTCCGAAAAAGCGGCAGCCTATTACTGCCGCAAAATAGCTTTATAGTATTGTGATTTCCACATCTTCAATTTCCGCAGGAACAATTTGCGGGTTGGCTTGATCGGCAGCCACAACATTTTTACTTCCTGTGACCTTTAGCCAAATTTTACGATTGATGTATTTGTTTCTGTCGTACTCAGAAGTTGCCACGTTGTCGTCCCAGACTTTTTGCAGCTTATCACGGATTGCGAAAAAGAGGTCAAAGTCTGCAAAATTGATAATCGTGAAGTTACGAGTTACTCCATCACCAGCCTCTTCTCGTAAAGCAAAAACGTTGAATACGATTTGTGGGCTCTTAGGAAACATCACCAATGGCCCCTCAAGAATGATCTTTGAGCCATGCCCGTCTTCGATGTTCTCCAATACTTTAACTGGCTCGGCCAATTCTGTGTTCACCATTAAATGAGAAGGACGTGCTGGTAAAAATTGAACCTTATAATTCACCTCAATCTTGTCATTTCTAAAAAGGTCCCGAACCAACTCCGGTTTGTCATTGAAGACAGGGTAAACTCGGTCACCCACTTCAACAACTAATACCCGCCCACCATTGGCAACGATATGAACTTTTCCAATTAATTTTTCTCCAGCCAAGATCTCTTGTGGTAGCTGTGGATCGTAGTTGTACTTCTCCTGTGGTCCATCGAATGCTTTCACTACTTTCAATTCTGTTACCTTGATATGTTTTAGAGGAGCCTCGTTATTAAAAAACTCTCCCTTGACCTCAATTTGATCATGACGTCTTAGACTGACAATCTTCTTTAAGATCTCTTGGTCTTCAGAGAACATAGGCATCTGCACATTCACGAAGAAGTTTCCTGGGCGTCGCCAGGTAAAAACCAAAAGCATTTGATCATCCACCGAGGCGTGAACCCAGCCTCCAATGCCTGTCGTCTTCAGCTGTTCTTCAATGCAGTCCATGTCAACTTTCACGTTTGGATCCGGAGACTCACAGGTGAGAGTGGTCGCGTTGCTTCCTACATTGGAATGCCCCTGGGCCATTAGTATATTTCCATAGAAACATACAAAGGCGAATATGATGGATTGTGTGAACTTCATTTTTCCCTCCTAACGAGAATAACTTATTTTTATTTGATCAGCCGCTTTTTGGGCTCGTCGACGGGCCTTCATAATATTAGAATCCGTAGCCAATGCGACAGCCATTCTGCGGTTTTTACGCGTTGTCGGTTTTCCAAAAATGCGAATGTCTGTATTTTTAATTTTCAATGCCTCTTCAAAACCCGAAATCTTGAACTTGCTGGACTCTTTACTTGCCAAGACTACGGCCGAAGCCGAAGGCCCTTTGTAGTTAATGGCCGGAATAGGCAATCCTAGTACGGCTCGACAATGTAAATCGAACTCCGACAAATCTTGCGAAATCAAAGTCACCATTCCGGTGTCATGGGGGCGTGGTGATAACTCAGAGAAAATCACATCATCTTTAGTGATGAAAAACTCGACGCCAAAGAGGCCAGCTCCTCCCAATCGGTCGGTCACTTTTTTTGCTATCCTTTTTGCTTTTGTAAGTAGGTTCGATCGCACATTAGCGGGAATCCAAGACTCTCTATAATCTCCCCCTTCTTGCCGGTGCCCAATGGGATCGACAAAAAGAGTGGGTCCATTTTTCTGCTTAATAGTTAATAATGTAATTTCCGTTTCAAACTTAATATATTCTTCAGCGATCACTTTTTTATGATCACCTCGCATACCTTGACAAGCATACTTCCAAGACTTCTTCACTTCAGACTTTGAACTGGCGATACTTTGCCCTTTCCCAGAGGAAGACATCACGGGCTTAATCACGCATGGGTAGCCAACCAACTCGCAAGCCTCTAACAGTTCATTTTCATTTTCTGCATATTGGAAGCGGGCCGTTCGGACATTCAATTCTTCCGCCACCATATCTCGAATGGCATCTCTGTTCATGGTGAGGTGGGTGGCTTCGGCTGTCGGCACCACAAAAATTCCCTGGGCTTCAAACTTCGCAAGCATCTCTGTACGAATGGACTCAACCTCTGGGACTATAATATCAGGGTGATGTTTTTTAACTATTTTCTTTAATTGGTCACCATCCAACATGCTGATCACTTCAAAACTATCGGCCACCTGCATAGCCGGAGCCCCTAGATAATTATCAACAGCGATAACTTTTTGTCCCAATCGTTTGGCCGAAATGGTGAACTCTTTGCCCAGTTCTCCTGACCCCAGTAACATGATGGTTTTCACGAATCCCCCGTTTTGGCCAATTTATAAAAGGGATCCCCCCCGATTGGCAATCTCAAAGGCACTCTCTGCACCTAAGGTGTCCAAAGCACAGAGGTAAAACATGAGAATAGGTCCCCTCCCGCATCATTTTTAATCAATTGGCTGATTTTCTCGAAATTGGTTCACTGAACTCTGGCAATTCCCTTATAAGTTTCAATAGATACAGACTCTGAAGCTTTCACGAAGAGAGGATTGAGAGGTAGTCGCTCCACCAATTTATGGGGCTTTATAAAGTCAGCACAAGCTCGAAAATGCTCTACAATGTTTTCAAAACTCCCTGTGAAATTTTTTGCCTTAGAATAGTAACGATCTTCGCGCCGCTCCACGACCTCAATTTGAATAAAATAGTATAGTTCTCTCAAGCCGTGGTCTCCAAAGAGCTTTTTAATACGATCTCTCAAAACGCCCATTTTGTTGAGGCACAACTTATATATCAGATATTCAACTGGATCTCGTAATTGATCATTCAAAGCTGACGAACAGATTTTAGGGTGCTTTAACTAAATCTTGTTCTTCGGCATATTCGGCGGCACTTTTTATATCCAAGGTATCCATGGCTCCAAGATAGAAAAATGGGATCTCACCTTTGGACTCATCAGAGGCCATTATTTTACGAACCTTTTTATCAGTTTTACTCAGTAAACGACGAATCTGATCATAAGCCTCTGGCGTCAATGAGTCCGACATATTCACAAAGTACGGATTCAAAGGTTTTCGGTTCCTCAACTTATGGGGCTTGATAAAGTCGGCGACCACCTTAAAATTTCTAATAAAGTCATCATGACTGCCACTGAAAGACTTGCAACTGGCTCGACAGACTTTATCATCGGATCGAACAATAAAACCTTTCTCGACCAACTCATTAAGGAGCTGCAACCCGTGGTTTCCATAAAGCTCAACGACTTTATCTTCTTTTACACCAGAGTGATTCAAAGCCAGCTTGTAAATCAGATACTTAACCGGATCTTTAATTTCATCATTGATCGCATTGGAGTAGTCTTGATCGAACTCCTCTAAATAAGGCATGGCATCCGACAAGTAGTCGGCAATCGGGCCTGGATACATTTTAACAATTTCGCGAACACTGGTTGTCTGTGCAACAAAGGTAAGAATATCCAACAGAGTGGTTATTTGAGGAGTGGTTTTCACCTTCTTCGACATGATTCTTCGCAAAGTGGGCTCGCTCACGTTGCACTTCTTGCTGATCCCATTGACGCTCAAGTGAGGTCTTTTCTTCAGGTAAGCACTCACAACCACCTGAACATGGTCGACCAAAGAGCTGGCTTGCTCCGATTCTTCTGTATCGACATTTTTATTCAAGCTCTCAAGCATAGATTATATTTCCCAAACCCTATTGCAAGTGAACTCGTAGCGTTTCTCAAGCTCACCGGTTTCTTTATTCACAACGGAATGAATTCTTTTAACATAAAGAGGGCGCGAAATTTTTTGGAAACTAGCAGGCATCAAACTTCGAATTCCACTGCCGGTGTATTCTCCGGACATGTTCCAAACTTGGTCTGATGAGAGTTCACTGCAAAAGGGCGTTTTCAAAACAGATTCGTTCAACTCATCTTCAGTTTTTCCGATATCGTCCACGCTCAATGCATCAATGTGGCCCACGTTGCCTATGGGTGTATTTAAAATCAAAAACTCTTGGTTTTGTTTTTTGTCTGCTTGCTCTATCAAAGATGCCACTAACATTTTCTCTTCGTACGAACGAGTGGCTCGACGATAAGTCACGTTCTCAGTCACAAAGAGCTTACGATCTTCACAGGGAGAAACCGTTCTCGGCTCGTCTACAAAAGTGATATTGGTCTCGGTATCGACCTCTTGGTAGTGATACTCCAAATTGATGTGGTAAAAGCGAGTGATATGGCGTTCTTCATTTTCAGGAAGATAGATCTCTTCTGAAGAGCGAATGGGTGCAATATAATAATTTTTCTCGCAATCAAACCCTGGAACTCCAGATTCTTTGCATTGCTTCTTGTTTGCGAAATACACAAAAAGACCATCGTGACACAGACGATGGGGAGACAGGATCAATTCTTGAGAAACTTGGATGGACTCATAGATCCTATTGATTTTGGCCTGGGCAAAACTTGCCATCACTAATACCAATATTGCCAAGAAGAATCGTAGTTTGCTTTGCCCCATGATGTCCCTTTCTTGCCCTATCCCTAACACCACTGTTTTACAGAAAACCTGAAGATGTGTCCCTTAACCAACAGTTATAGGAAAAATTTTCAACCGAGGATTGAAGTAGATACAGCCCTTTTCAAGTGGTTTTAGTGACTTAGAGTTTAGAGTATCGATCAATAAAACACATCAAGAAAGTTGCGACTGGCCGGCTGAACCTTTACAAGGTTTGTGAACTCGGAACCGCACCTCTGACTGACCACCGCCTCAAGCATGGCATAGCCCGTGGGTAGAATATCGTTGTAATCAAACAGTGCATCGGCCGTCACAACCACCGAGTCCGCAGCTTGTCCGCGAATGCGATCGGCAAAAAGATCCGTAGACTTACAAGCAAGAACTCCAATCACAGAAGACGGCTCAGCCGCTGCCCTCAATGCTCCCAGCATAGATTTGATACCCTCTTGCTGACTTCTATAGTGAGAATAATTCACATGTCCATTGCCATACAAAACCGGGGGCAGAAAATCAGGCCCACCACCACTGCGGGCGTGCCCCATATAAATGGTCATATCTTGCGTTTTCAATGCATTGAGAAAAACCGCCTTGGTGTTAGCGGACGCTTTTCGTTGACGACTGGCATAGGGTCCAACGTTCTGCGCGTTGGACGCCGTCACAGCCGGATTAGCCAAGCGAATGGTCACCGTCAATTTCTTATTGGTCCAACGATCTTGAATGCTTTTTGTTAGTGTGTCACCGCTACCACGAAAACCACAAGCCGTTACTTTTCGTGAAGGACAGCCTGACTTCAACAAACCTCTCAATGCGGCTTTGCCATCGATATCTAAAACATGGCCATTGCCATAAAGGCTTGTTCCAGAATCGTTGTAGTCTTGTCCGCCTGAAACATCCATGTAGCCAAAAACAACGGTGATATCAATTTTCCCATCCGCTCGGATGTCTAAAGTCTGTTGGTTACATGTTTTAGGTTTACTATTCTTGATCAAACTTTGCGAAGAGATCCGTCCGCGAGTGTTCGTCAGCAAGCGATCGTAGGCCATTTCCAATCCTGGAATCTGAGCCAATGCTATCGAAG
>CBDUOS010000113.1:0-11419 GCA_965368905.1 uncultured Bdellovibrionales bacterium
CACCATTGCACCGGAGTCGAGCTTGGTTCCGTGATTGGCGGCGGCAATCAACCCCAAGGGTACACCGATTAAAAATGATAAAATCAAAGCATAAAATCCCAGTTTAAACGAAACCGGAAAGGCGTCTTTAATAATGCTGGAAACTTCACGCCCCTCATATTTGTATGAATAGCCCAAGTGCCCAGTGGCTACCCCGCTCATATGATCCCAATACTGGCGAAGCAGTGGCTTGTCTAACCCATATTTTTTTTCAATATTGGCTTTTACATGGGCAGGAAGAGCTTTCTCTTCATCAAAGGGGCCGCCCGGCAACATCCTGAGAAGAAAGAAAGTCATGGTCGCAATTACAAAAATCACAAAGAACGAAGACAGCACACGTTTGCAAAAGAAAACGAACAATTCTTGTTTAAAAATTCCATAGGCGATGGCAATCACAAAGGTCACCCAAAACACCGACACCAAAGAGCTCGGCACGTACATCATGACCAGATCTGAGCCAACCATAACGATAGCCAACAAAACGTTGATCCAAAAAAGTGCGGGGCCGATCCAACTCATTGGCTTAGCTCCATATCAATAAAATGGTACATATCGAGAACATTATTGTGAAAGTTTTGAATCCGACGACTCACTAGCAACTGGTTCACATCCGATAGAATAGGAATCACTGGCATTTCTTCCTCTACTAAGATTTTTTGAGCCTTTCTATAAATTTGTAATCGTTTCTTGGAGTCTGTTTCTTTTAGACCTAGGGCCACCAGTTGATCGTAGGTCTTACTTTCCCAGCCCGTACGATTGTTCTCTGAGAAACTGGTCATTATGGCCATAAAGTTATGGGGGTCTCCGTAGTCGGCCACCCACCCCAAGCGAAACAGATTGTATGCGGATTCACTTCGCAAACCATTGAGAAATGTTTTCCACTCTTCATTTTTTAATTCTATCTCGATCCCCAAGTTAGTTTTGATTTGTGCTTGTACATTCTCGGCCACCTGTCGATGTTTCTCTTCCGTGTTGAATCCCAACACAATATTGGGCCATTTTTTCGGATCACCCCAACCCGCTTCTTTTAACAGAGATTTGGACTTTTCCAAGTTGAATTCGAGTCCGACCTCTTCATCGTAGCCAAACATTCCGGTGGGCACCCAACTCTTCAGGGGCATCTGTCCTCCGCCCAGGACTTTAACGATTTGTTTTCGGTCTATGGCTTGTGCAAAAGCCTGTCGCACGCGCGCATCGTTAAAAGGGGGTTTATTCACTTTGAAACCATAGTAGTAGAGACGCAGCCCCGGTAAAAACTCGAATTCTGGCTTTTGACTCAGTCGAGGAATTTCGGCGCTGGGAAGGTCGCGAATAAAATCAATCTTTCCCCGTTCAAACATTCGCAAGGCCGTGGACGGTTTTCCAATCATATAAAAAACAATAAATTTAATAGCTGGTTTTTTTCCCCAGTAGTTCTCGTTCCTTTGTAAAACCATCCGGCTGTCGTGGTGCCAATGAATCATTTTATAGGGACCTAAGGTCACGATATTCTGCGGTTCCGTCCAAAGCTCTTTATACTTTTTGATTACATCGAGTCGAATCGGAAACGTGGTGTGGTGAGTGAGTAACAATGGAAAAAAAGCCATCGGCTGTTCCAATTCAAATTCCACAATCCATGGGTCAACGGCTCGCACACCCACTTTCGAAAAATCTTTCAATAAACCCTTATTGTACTTTTGTGCGTTCTTGATCGGAAATATATTATCGACAGCTATGGCTGCACTGGCTGGATTCAAAATTCTTTCAAAAGCATCCAAAACATGTTGGATATTGAACTCAACTCCATCGGTCCACTGCACTCCTTGGCGCAAATGAAAGTGCCACACCTGCCCACTATTTTTTGATTCCCAATGGGTGGCTAAGGCCGGTTCTAATTTCAAACCCGGTTCTCGTAAATTAAATTTCACCAACCCTTGCATGATCTGTTCTTCGATCCAACTGGAGTCCGAATCTGAAGAAAGAAGCCAATCGATCTTTGGAGGTTCTGAGGTGATCTTGGTGCTAAGAGTTTCATTAAAAGAAAGGCGAATCCGTTCTCCACTGGGCAAAGTCACTAGAGTGTCACGGCTGGGCTGACAGGCCACCAAGAGCAAAATTAAGAGAGTTCCGACATATTTCATGCTGTTTTCACCGGAACCAGGCTCCTCGAATGGCCTTGAAAATGCAAGGATTTTCAGCCAATTCCCTTGAAATTCCACACATTTATCACACAGAACAAGGGACCTCTAGAGGCCCCCAAAGAGTCATTAGTATAAATTATTGCAAAATAGCGGAATGAATAATTTTACATAATGTGCTCATGTGGCTATAAACACTTTCATACCGACAGGGGGAAAAAATGAAAAAACTTATTGCAACTGTTTTAGTGTTCTTCTCAATCAATGTTTCTGCTGAGTGGAAGGTCAACCCCGATCAAATGACCGAACAGCAAAAAGTGCAACTGTTGCAAGTCCTCAATCAATTAGAACCAGGTATGCTTGAAACTCTTCTTACAGAAGAAGCCCTCGATTGGTACATCGACCAATTCAGCCGTGGCGAAGGAGAAGTGGAAGCACGTGATATTGAAGTCACAACTGGCCAGGTCGATGGCATCGGTGGTTTCGACGATCCCAACGCTCCCAAGTTTCTTTAATCAATTTTTTCCCACAGTGACTTGATCATAGGCTCAGCAAAAAGGCTGGGCCTTTTGTTTTTTATGGGTTAAACTGCCCGCTAGAACTACAGGATTGGGACGCTACTTATGAAAAACCAGGATATTTATGCCCGCACCAATAACTTCTGTTTGGTTTTTTTAACTCTGGCCGCCGGAACAATGGCCCTCATCTATATGCGTCCGGTTTTGATCCCTTTGATTTTTTCTGTTTTTGCTTACGCCGTCCTCACTCCCATTGTAATTATGATTCGCAAAAAAACGAACCTTCCAAAAGGGTTTGCCGTCTTCATGGCCCTAACTCTTCTATTTATCATTTTGTCTCTTCTCGTTTTAATTTTGGTCTATACGGTTGAGAACTTTGTATCTGGAGCCTCAAAATACAAAGAGAGTTTGGCTGGCTTGATTGGATTTATTGAAAACCAGGCTTACCGCTTTGATGTGGATTTGGATTTAGGGCAATTGACCAACGTCATCAAATCTGGATCTTTTCTGAGTTTTGCACAAAGACTTGGTGGCCAACTTTTATCATTTCTCGGAAACTTATTTTTGGTCTTTATTTTTGCCATCTTTATGATGACTGGTGAATCACGAGTCACCAAAAAGGGACCCCTTTTAAAGGAAGTTTTAGATCGAGTATCGTCCTACATCGGCACCAAATTTCTGTTGTCATTCTCCACCGGTATTCTGGTATGGCTGGTTCTTATGCTTTTCGGCGTGGAAATGGCGTTTATATTCGGACTTCTCACCATTCTGTTCAACTTTATCCCCACCATTGGCTCGATCCTAGCTGTGTTACTGCCACTGCCCATTGTGTTCTTGCAGTTCCAATTGGGGATCAATTTCTTTTTAATTTTAGCGATCACAGGAGCCATTCAGTTCAGCGTCGGTAACGTCATTGAACCCAAAATGATGGGTGACTCTATGGACCTCCACCCAATCACAGTCTTGGTCTGCTTGATTTTTTGGGGAATGGTTTGGGGCGTAGCCGGAATGTTTCTCGCCGTCCCCATCACGGCTGTATTGAAAATTGTATTTAAGCGCATTGATGCCACCAAGGGTTTGGCCGAAGTTATGGCCGGGCGTCTCTCAACCAAGCACTAGTGATGACGAAGAGCCATCCCGATCAATTGGAACTCCAAGATTTTTTTACAGAAAGGATTCGATTTCTTTCAACAGCAATGAATAAGACAGCTCTCCCAATGTGATGGGATCAAAGCACAAGTGGTTGTAACGACGAAACTCCGCGTCTTTGTTGCTAAGGGACATAAACTTCCACTGAGTTTTCTTTTTCACCCAACGCCGCAGCTTCCAGTAAGAGACCAACTCGTCCCGTGGGTGCACCATCACCAAGGCCGGAGCTTTTTTCGCCAAAGATTTGTCTTTGAATTTATGGGAACTGTAAATATTAAAAAAGCTGGTATAGACCTCTGCTGGCACTCCTTGTTCATGGTAGCGGTACTTGGCTTCGAACTCTGGGTGTCCTAAACGCACCGAAACGATCCGATTGATGTGAGGTAAAAAGGGTTTCAACAATGAGGTGTAACCGCGCAACTTCAAAGCTGGTGCAATCAATACCATTTTTTCAAAAGGGCACAGATCAAAATGGTGAACCCCGATCAAACCACCAAAAGAGTACCCTAAAAAATGTATGGGCTTATTGTGTTTTTCTTTTATATATTTATAAGACTGCTCATGCGCTTGGTAGTAGTCTTCGGCCTTCAGTCCACTGAAGTCCAACTCCCCGGCATGCCCGGGCAAATGCAATAGATAGGTTTTAAAACCCAATTTAGAAATGTCATTTAACAAATATTTAAGAGCATCTGGCTTCTGATTCAAACCATGGGCGCAAAGTAGAACTTTGTCTTCTTTTCCTGTGGATTCAAGCTCCTCAAGATAAAAGGGTTTGTTTATTAAGTTCACCGCGTCCCTCACTGGCTAAAAAACGGGGCGGAATAAGATTTTCCACAAAGACTTGAACCAAATGCCGGTCTCTTGCTTTCCCAGTTTTTTCTGCAAAATTTAAAAGTAAAGTTCCACAAAACAAATCACCTAAAGCAAACGCTAAAGATCGAGCTCCTGCTTCTAATATTTCTAAATTGTTTTGGTTGGTCTGAACGAATTCACCACATTGCTCGATCAGTTCATTCAATACCTTTTTTGTCGACGAATCCGACAACGGTTCTAGACGACTTTGGATGTAAACCAGGGTGTCCTGGAGCACAGAACCTTTACTCATGGCGCGTAAGGTATCTAGGCTCATAATATTTGTTGTCCCTTCCCAAATCGGAAAGACCTGTGAGTCTCGCAGAAAACGCGGTAACTGGGTATCTTCTACATAGCCGGCGCCACCGAATGCTTCAATCAATTCACTACTGGTCCAAATGGGTTTCTTACCGGTCCAAAGTTTCGCAACCGGAGTCATTAGACGCAATACACTCTTCTCTTGACCGGTGGCCGTGTTGGTTTCAGAACGCCCCAATAAGGTGGCCAAGGCGCTCACAAAATGGACACAAGCATTTACATCCGCTTGACTGCGGATCAGAGTTTCTTGGTGTAAACTGTGGTCTATCAAAGTTTTACCAAAAGCAGAGCGCTTCTGCGAATAATCGCGAATCAAAGAGTGCAAGCGATAAATGGTTCCGGTTGCACACACAGAGTTGTACAAACGTGAAATATTAAGAACGGTCGTGATGTTCTTCACGCCTCGACCCAATTCGCCAATTAAAAAACCTTCCGTTTCAATCAAGTTCAATTCGGCAGTAGGCATCGCTTTGGTGCCAAGTTTGTCTTTTAGGCGTAGGACTTCAATATTGTTCAATCGCCCCTGGTCGTCACGAATGCGAATCAAAAACATGCTAAGCTTTTGCTCCCCACCCACTTCAGTTTGCCCAAGAGCCATTGCAATGTTCGCAGTGATCGCCGAGGTAAACCACTTGGAACCGGATAAAAAATACCGTCCATCTTTTTCAGTCGCAATAGTTTCTGATTGAGAAACATCCGAACCTCCCGCCTTCTCAGTCATCCACTGCCCAGCAGTCCAAAAAGCCTCGGGATCCCTTGATATCAAACTTTGAAAATACTTTTGTTTCAGAGGTCCATCTTCCAACTCCAAGACCCGAGCGGCTCCATCAGTCATGGCTAGAGGGCAAGTGTAGAAAGCCGACGAGGGGTGAAACAGCATCAGTTTTAAAAATTGATGCAGCCTAGAGTCAGCTCCCGACTTTCTCTCGTAGCCAATGGCTACCATTCCCTCTTCAGCGGAAACCCCATGCAAGGCCTCCCAAGCCGGATCGACTTCGATATGATCCAGGCGTTTTCCCCAATGGTCGTACTGAACCAACTCCGGCAGATTCTTTTCGGCCCTCCACATCAGTTGCAAAACTTCGTCGCAAGCTTTTGCAGAGAACTGAGCCAAATCAGCACCAATAGCTTCAGTGTTTTCGGAAGCCGCGTAGTGCTGTAGAACATCTTGCAGATAATTGTTTTCTGAATACAAATCTTTGTAGGAAAAGTCCTCTTGTTGGAACTCCATAGGGCCTCCAAAAAAAATCCCGGTTTGAGGCGGTCAGATTCCCCTATTTTCGCTGATTTGTCTATATGACCCGAGCCATTAAGCCAGGCCATAGCCCTTCCGATAAGTGGTTATGGCAAGTTCAAAATTAGATAAGATCAAATTTTCAGTAGAAAGAAAAGCGAAAAGTACCCGTCGCATGGACGTCTACCTTTTCGTTTTGGCCATTGTTTTTATTGTAACATTCATTGTGACGCAAGTTCTTTTGGGTGTTTACTATGTCTAGTTGTTTACAGACATTTGCCATTGAAGTCGAAAACGTCTCAAAATGAGACGTCTTAATGTGAAATACAGAATTTGAACTGTCGATATTCTATAATCAAAACATGGAAGGATTTTTAAAAGGGTTTGAGATGAAGCAAGTGTACTCTCTCTTGGTTCTCATCTTTGTTTATTCATTTGCACAGGCTGATGAACCTTCGCTACCGGAGGAAGTCCGAAGCCTGGTCTCTGTGATCAAAGAAGAGTCCGGTGAAGCCAATGTCTATCGATCGCGCCAACAGATTGGAATGCTCACACGTTTACTCAGCAACATGTCTGGTGACGCCTGTCGTATGCGAAGCTTCTTGGGAGAAATCGCACAAGATCAAGATCCAAGATCAAGAGAGATCATTCGCCATGCCGCCGGCCTGGTAGATGAAAAATGGTCCACACAACTTCGACTCCTGGAATTGGGCCTGCCAATCAATCGTACCAACTCAAGGGCCCAACCTTTAACACCCCAACAAAGCAATACAATGTTTGGTGGCTCTGGAATTTCTGGAGTTTTCCCAGGTGATCGAGAAAGAATTCCACTAGGTGATATGGCACGCATGGTGGCCGGCGATGTGGAAACTCGTGGACGATACGATGATGTAATGCCTCCACGACCTGAGTTTCTTACTGGACAACCAAACCCTTCCCAAGAGCAATACATCACGAGTTTCTTAAATCAAAACATTGTCACCAAAGATACCGATGCTTACTGCGGGCAAGTTCCTAGTCGCTCTTCAATTATTCGATTGGCCGCTTGTCAGCACAATATCAATCCCCATATTCTTGCCGGTTTTTTATTGGCCGAGCAACAAGATCAAACCATCAACGAAGATCGAGTCGATTATCAAGGTGGTCGTGGCATCTTAGGGATTGGACGCAACACCAGTGTCGGAATTGCACAGATACAGGTTGAAAATGGCATGGCCAATCATGGTGAAATTTTCTCAGACCTCATTCCCGATTATCTCCCAAGAGGAAGGCGACAAAATGTGGTGGACTACTTGGCCTCTGATGAATACGCCATCTTTGCCGCTGCTCGCTTTATTCGCAACCTGGCCAACCAAGGAGCCGACCGTTGGAATTCACCGGGGTTAAGTCAAACCCGACAGCAGTTCCCCAACATCACTCCAGCAGATCTACGAGGCGGTCGTTGGAATGAAAGTGTCGTTAGACTTCTTGGTTCCGAATACACATCCCGTCCCTGGGACGATAAGCTGCACCTTAGCTGGGGTGGCGTAGTTACTAATATGGGGCTCAACTCTTCACGGGTGCCGTCTGACCTTCGTAACTCGGCGATCCGCTGTGATTCAAACAGTCAAAATCTGAATGGTGTTTATCGCACCGCTTATCCCGAGGCGGGCGGGTCGACTACGCCAGTTGCTCAATAGCATTTGCTTGTCTTAGAGATTCATTTGGTTTTTTTCACTTCAGTGGCAACAGGCCCTTTTTTGCCCTCTTTGATAACAAACTCCACCTGGTCGCCCTCTTGCAAATCTTCCGAAACTTGGCTGGCGTGAACAAAGACGTCGTCCCCATCAATGACTTCGATAAATCCAAAGCCCTTGTCATCTCGATACCACTTCACTTTACCCTGGGACTTCTCACTCACAAAACCTCCCAAGTTTCACGAGTCGGAGGGGTACCCTCGGGGTAAACATTGACGTTATCAGCAAGCCAAGCACTGGCCTCTGCATTGTCATTGTAAATTAGGTTGTAAAGAGTGAAGTAACGAGTCACCTTTTTCACATAGTTGCGTGTTTCGGTGAATGGTATATGTTCAATGAACTCGTCCATCTCGAGTTTGCCAAACTGATGCAACCATTTGTGCACCCGATGGGGCCCACCATTGTATGCTGCTGCTGCCAAAGCAATATTGTTATCAAATTTCTTTAAGTTTCGCATAAGGTAGCGGGTTCCAATTTCAACACTGACTTCGGGCTTCAATAAATCTGGCCCCTCTATTTCTTTACCTATCATATGTGCCACTTTGCGCCCAGTGTGGGTCATCACTTGCATCAAACCGCGCGCTCCAACCGGCGACATCGCGTCGGCGCGAAAATTGGTTTCAGCTTTCATGATACTCCAAACAAACTCGGGAGGAACATGAAACAGTTTGCCACTGGCCAACACATTGGACTCATATGCTCGAGGATACACAAAACGCCACAAAGCCTTTCCGATGGGTAAACCCAAATGCTTTCGATCGTCGGCGAAGTGACGGGTTCCAATATAGGCTGAACGATGAAAAATCTGGTTGCGATAGTAGGTGTACATCAAGGTTTTGAGGTACTCACGATTGGTCGTGCGCCCCTCAATGCTGTACAACTCCCACTTCGCTAACTCTTGCATTCCCACTTTTGCTAGCTCTTCAGCTCGTTCGATATGTTTACGAAATTCTGGCTCACTGAGAGTGGCATATATTTGAGTGGGTTTTCCCATATCCAAATACTCACGCATGTATGGTAGTTTTTCCCACTCCGCATGATACGTCTCTCGTGTTTTCACCGGCGTTTGCTCCAGATCAATTCCATCTTCTGACACTTCCTCTTTGGCAAACAGAGGCAACCAGTTTTCATGGAGAGTACTGGCATCAGTGTGACTGATGCTGGCCAACCCACGAGAGCCCACCAAGTCACGCAACCTTTGCACAGAGGCGATGGAGTAATAGCCAAAATACTCGTCTTGTGAAACTTCAACAAAAAGCTTTTTGGCGGCCTCGGTGTTTCCAAGCTTCTTCATCGCCATAGCCATCCAGTATTTTACTTTGGAGGTGCTGACATTGTAATGAAACTTACGCCGTTTATTCTTCAACCCTGCGCGCAACAGGTCGTAAGATTTTTGATAATTTCCCTTGAGGTAGTGAATCCAGGGCACATACCAATTGGCCTGTTTGCCCCAATAGGTGTAGGGGTAGCGCTTGGCGATTTTATTAAATCGACGAAGAGCCCCATCGTAATCTTGGTTTTGATAACTCATGAAGGCTGCGCGAAAGAAAGCACGACGACCTTTGTTTCCCGGAAAGTCCTTGGCCGCTTTTAAATAAATTCCTGTCGCAGCTTGAAACTCACCACTGCGAGAGGCCGCTTTTGCAAACAGGGTGATAAAATCAAAATCTTTTTGCTTCTCTTTGATCTTGTAATATTTTTTTAAACGATCGAAGGCTCCTTGCACCATTCCCTCATTGACCAAGTACTCAGCCATCGTCATGTCTTTGATAAATTCATCTTCATTACTCTTCTGAAACATTTGCAGCTCAGCGTAAGCTTTCTTACTGGCGCCCATCCACTGCAATCTTTTAATGCGATCTTGTTGATCACTCAATGTGTCTTTGCAATTGAGAGGTTTACCGTCCACCAAATTTTTTTCCCAACGGAGACCCCAGTGAGCAATCGGCTCATAGTTGGGATGGCTTTTGTAGAGTTTGCGAGCATAGTAACAAGAATCCAGCCTACGATTCTTCACATTATTTATTTTCAAAAGAGCCCACAAGATATCAGGATAAAACTCTGATGAACGCATCTTACGTTCCAGCTTTTTAAAAGCTTTTTTGGCCTCGGTGTATTTTTTGGTTTCAAAAAGTATCTCGGCAATTTTGTAATCAGTTTTCTGCGCTAAAAATGTGTTAGTTTCTTTTTTATCGACTTTTCCAAAAGATTTGAAAGCCTCTTGGCTTTTATTCAATTTTAAATAAGACAGCCCCCGATAATAATAGGCAACGTCTTCTAACCGAGTACCAAGGTTCAAACTTTTATCCAAATGTTGAATTGCCGATTTAAACGCGTTTTGGTTGAAGAATATAATTCCACGAAAGAACTCAATCAGAGCCATTCTTTTAGGATCCACATCTTGCAAAGAGATCTTATTCAAATGGGCATGGGCCTCTTTAAAGCGACCTTCTTCAAATGCCACTTTCGCACTTTCAAGTTGATGGGTGTTGGCGTTGGCCGGAGACGTCTGAATCAACACAGCAAAAACCAACAGCGTTGGAGTGACCAAAAAAGTCAGAGACGAAAAGAGTTGAGCTTGAACTTCGAAAACACGTTTTATCATTCTTTTCATGATACCTAGAGACGATGCAAAAACTAAGACCAGATCCGAATTTGTATGCCAAAGTGCAGGTGACATCTACTAGCCCAAAGTCAGAAACAGAATGACAGCAAACCTTATGTTGCAAATGAATTTTCTTTCCTATCGAAACATCTAGATAATATTTTTATTCAATAAGCTCGCTTACCTCTCCCCACTTCTCAAACTAATATAGGTCTACACAACTCAACCCAAAAAATATTGAAGGGGGAACAGTCCTATGTGGAAGTCTTTATTAACGATTCCATTTATCTTTGCCTTTGCAGCCTGCAGTAGCGACAGCGGCGGCGATAGCAATTCAACAACCTATTCCATCTCTGGAACCTTAGACGCGGGAGCCACGGCTTCAAGTTTGTCTGCGGATCGTAAGGGCTGGGATGTGGCATCAATGGCCTTTAACCTCAAAGCCCGAACGGCTTGTAACGATGGTCAGTTCTACAGTGTTTTCTGTATGACATTCACCTCCCCTCCGGTGGCAGCAGAAGGCGACGTCAGCTGCACTGGAAGCAGCGGAGCGTTTACTGTGGATGGTCTTCCTAAAGGTGAGCCTATCTTCTGTGTGATTCGACGCTACGAAGATGCCACTGCGACCAGCGGAACCAATGTTGGAGCTATCGAAATTCCGACGGCCAACTTGAGCGGTTCCTCTGACACAATCGTCGGAGATGGGAACCTGACTATGGCAGTTACTATGGGTGCTGACGGCGCCATCACAGCCGAAGTGACGGGAGACACGAGTGACGGAAGTAATGCCGATGTCGACAACTTTTTCACACCCACTAACGTCAACGGAACTTGGCGGTTGGCCTGTGACA
>CBDUOS010000114.1:0-11143 GCA_965368905.1 uncultured Bdellovibrionales bacterium
GCTATTAAGAAGGACCCCGCGAAATTTATGGCAGTTGTCCGTGAAGCAGCTCAAGAGGCTCAAAAAGCGGATATGGAAAATGCTCGTCAGGCTGAAATGGATGCCCGCGAAGAAGAATTCGCCAATCCTAAGAAACCGAAAATTGATGACAGCCGAGCGGTTCTCGGGAACAAATCGGCCCCGGTAACGATTGTAGAATACTCTGACTTTCAGTGCCCCTTCTGCCAACGAGGATCGGACACAGTGGCCCGCATCTTGGATGAGTATGATGGCAAGGTGAAGTTGGTCTTCAAACATTTGCCTTTGGAGTCAAAGCATCCGAATGCTCGACGTGGATCTGAATACTTCGAAGCCATTGCTTTGCAGGATCCGAAAAAAGCTTATCAGTTTAAAAAGTTGGTTTTTCAAAACCAAAACGAAACTTATGGTGACGCTGAAAAACTTTACAAAAAGCTGGCCGAGAAAGCCGGAGCCGATATGGGCCGCTTACAAAGTGACCTTAAAGGTAAAAGCAGTGAAATTGCCAACATTATTAAGTCGGACATGCAAGAAGCTGGAAAGTTTGGTTTTCAAGGAACTCCAGGTTACTTAATCAATGGTGTGTCTTTGAAGGGTGCTTACCCTGTTGAAGAGTTTAAGAAAGTGATTGATCGTCACTTGAAAAAGTAAACTTTAGGATCATTAAAGTTGAAAAGAGCTCGCATATGCGGGCTTTTTTTGTTTCCTTCTAGTTAAGATCTCAGTTTACTTAATTTCTTTGTAAACGCCTTTTATCTGTCAGTAATCTTTTCAAAGAGCCAATGTAGACTTTAGTAAGCTCCAACAGACGATTGCCTTTTTCGTTCTCTCCTTTTAGAGAAACTTATGCTGAAAAGAATGACTCTAATTCTAACCATTGTTCTTTCCTGTAATTGGACTTTTGCATGTCAGTCTCCATCACCTGAAGATGCCCATGCATTTTTTGCAGGAAACCTTGATTGGACGTTGGTGAACGGACCCGGTACGACTTTGGTCAATCAAAGTCGCGATGTTGATTTTTCCCTCAACTTTACCAATCCAAGTCGGTCGATCGTGAACTGGAATGGTGGGCCAGCCCGCTTCAGAAACCTTCGGGTCTGTAAGTCGGATGATGGTCACACCATGACTATTCGATCCAATTGGCCGAGAGTGCGACTCACTCGAATGCGAGGTGGATGGCTGAAGGCCACAGCGTTAGGAATTAATTTCTATCTCTACCCCAGTCATCGTGTTGCTGCTGAGTAAGGTTAGTTACCTGAACGGGATTTTTTCTTTGAGGAGCTTCACTTCGTTTTTACTCATTTGGCAGGTGAGTGGCGTTACCTTCACACCCATCTTTTTGGCTTCTTTCAACTTTCTTGCATAGTCTGGATCAATGTGGCCAGCGGCCTTAAAGGTTTTACAGTCCGTTCTTTGCACCACATACAGCATCTCGCAGGTGAAGCCTTTTTCCACGAGTTCCATAAGTTCATCCAAATGCTTTTGCCCACGAGTGGTGACGGCATCGGGAAAGTAGGCGATGTCTTCTTCAGCCAAGGTCACATTCTTCACTTCTATGAGGTGGAGTGGAGCAGCCAGGTTTTTATGATTCCACTTTTTAACTTCAGGGTGGTCCTTAGAGTTCCACAAGACAAGATCAATGCGAGACTTGTCATTTATCTTTACTTCACTTTGGACGCGGTCAAACTTCTTCCAGTGAGGGAGGGGATCAGACTCGAAGAGTTCATAGACGAGTTTATTGGGCAAAGCGGTGTTCACGCCGACCCAACTTTTTGCGGTCTTTACCATCTGCAGAGTGTGTTTGAGCTTGCGTTTGGGGTCATCGGTTGTGGAAAACCGACAAGGCGAACCAGGGTCTTTTAGCCCCATCATGCTGCCAGTGTTTGGGCAGTGGGCGGTGATGATTTCCCCATTCACTTCAATATCGGTAAAAAATCTCTTATATCGCTTTTGGAAGGTTCCCTCAGAGAGGGGTTTATCGAATCGCATAGTCACCTCGCCTCACTTTTTTGCCCACATTCCCCTGCAAGAAAAGGTACGCCGTTCCCTTTTTTCGGAACGGCGTACCTTTTCTAGCACCAGATCGAAATGAGGGCGGTTAGGCGGGGCTAGATCCTTATACGTTTGGCTTGAAAGCGTTTACTTTTTAAGGCCTTGGAGCTAAAAGGGGAGTACTAAAATACAATTCAACGGCTCGTGTAGAGGCGAGTTTAGGACAAAGGGACTTTTTAGTGAGTTCAGAAGTAAAAAAAACTGCCAAGCCTTCATGGTTGAAGGTCAAAGCACCGGCGGGCCAAGATTATCACCGAATCAAAGATATGTTGGGCAAACTCAATTTGGCCACTGTCTGCCAAGAAGCCCGTTGCCCCAATATGGGCGAGTGTTGGGCTGGCGGCACCGCCACTTTTATGCTGATGGGTGAAGTCTGTACCCGAGGCTGTCGCTTTTGCAATGTGAAGACTGGAAATCCAAAAGGCAAGATTGATAATCGTGAGCCGGAAAAAGTGGGGTTTAGTATCTCACAAATGGGCCTAACCTACGTGGTGATCACCAGCGTAAACCGTGACGACATGGAAGATCAAGGAGCTGATCACTTCGGTCGCACCGTTGAAACCATCAAGAAAAATGACCCTGACTTGATTGTCGAAATTCTCACTCCAGACTTTCAAGGAGAAGAGATTTTGATTAATCGAGTGGTGGACTCCAAGCCTGATGTTTTTGCTCATAATGTAGAAACCGTGGAAAGGTTGACGCCCACCGTGCGCGATCCGCGAGCCAGTTATGAGCAGTCTATGCAAGTGTTAGCTCAAGTGAAAAAGCGTGACCCTGAAATGTACACAAAAAGCTCTTTGATGTTGGGATTGGGAGAAACTGATGCCGAAATTTTGCAGGCATTATTAGATTTAAAAAATGTGGGATGTGATGTTGTGACTTTTGGTCAATACTTGCAGCCGAGCCCCAGGCATTTAAAAGTTCAGGAGTATGTAACTCCGGAAAAATTTAACCATTGGAAAAAAGTTGCGGACGATATGGGTTTCCTCTACTGCGCCAGTGGCCCCCTTGTAAGAAGTTCCTATAAAGCGGGCGAGTATTTTATGAAGGGTGTGATTGAAAAGAAACGTGGAAAATACAAACAACAAGAAGCTTTATAGCATCGACCAAAAAGGGAGAATGGTATGGGAATGAAAAACGTAGAACTTCCAGAAATCGGCGAGGGAGTCAATGAAGGGGAATTGGTCAGTTGGCTGGTTCAACCGGGCGACACCATCGAAGTCGATCAACCTGTTGTTGAATTGATGACGGACAAAGCCACTGTCGAGGTTCCGTCCACTGTGGGTGGAACAGTGAAAGAATTGAAGTTCTCCGAAGGCGACACTATAGAAGTGGGCCAAACCATTATCACAGTCGAAGAAGGGGCTGGCGGTTCTGCAGCCACCGCGGCTCCGGAACAGGAAGTGTTAAAAGTTCCTGTTGCGACAGCCACTGCTGCTCCAGCAACACAACCCGCGGTTGCCAATGCCGGAGGGGTAACCATCACACTGCCAGCTGCAGCGCCCAATGTATTAGCCACCCCATCGACACGCCGCTTGGCTCGTGAAAACAATGTGGACATCAATCATATCAACGGAACTGGTCTTGCCGGTCGAGTCACCCGCGACGATGTGATCGCAGTATCCTCTGGAGCTGGTGCGGTCGCTGCAGGAGCCCCAACCACGGCACCCACAGCAAAACAAACTCCAGTTTGGACGCCGCCGCAAAACTTCACCACTGGCGGAGAAGAGCGAGTACCTCTTAAAGGGATCCGCAAGAAGATTGCAGATAACTTACAGATGGCCAAACGAGTGATCCCTCATTTCACATTGATGGACGAGGCCAACGTTACGAAATTGATTGAAATGCGCCAAGAACTGAAACCCGTCGCTGAAAAAATGGGTGTAAAAGTCACTTATATGCCTTTTGTAATGAAGGCTTTGATGGCCACAGTTCGTGAGTTCCCTAAGTTTAACGGAATGATCGACGATGCTGCACAAGAGATTGTTTATAAAAAATATTTCAATATTGGTTTTGCGGCGGACACTCCCAATGGACTACTCGTTCCGGTCATTAAGAATGCTGATCAAAAAACGATTTACCAATTGTCTCAAGAGATTGTAGATTTGGCCACACGAGCTCGCGACGGCAAGCTAGCCCTCGAAGAAATGAAGGGCGCGACTTTTACCATCACCAACATTGGTAGTGTCGGTGGAACTTATGCCACGCCGATTATCAACCACCCTGAGGTTGCGATTTTTGGAATGTACAAAATCCAAGAGCGCCCAATTATCACCGATGGTGAGTTGGATGTGGCCAGTTTTATGAACTTCACTGTGACTTGTGACCATCGTTTGATTGATGGTGCTGAAGCGGCTCGTTTCTTGGCAGCCTTTATCGCACGGATCGAAAGTCCCGGTCGATTAATGATGGATATGATTTAATTTTTTTGAAAAGGAATAAGTTGTGAGTCAGTTTGATGTTTGTGTGATTGGATCCGGTCCTGGTGGCTACGTGGCTGCTATTCGTTGTGCGCAATTGGGCTTGAAAACAGCGGTTGTAGAGAGAGAAAAGTTGGGTGGGGTTTGTCTAAATATTGGATGTATCCCCTCGAAGGCTATGATTGGAGCGGCTCACACTCTACACCGCATTCAACATGACGCCGCCGAAATGGGTCTAGAGATCAAAGGCGATGTTAAAGTGAATATGAAAAAACTGAAAGACTGGAAGCAATCGGTTTGCGACCGCATGTCGGGTGGTGTTGAAGGTCTTCTAAAAGGCAATGGTGTCGATATCATTGCGGGTGAGGCCGAGTTTACTTCGCCCACAGAATTGAAGGTGAAGGGATCTGATTCTACAACTTCGGTGCAGGCCAAAAACTATATTGTGGCCACAGGATCTCGCCCCATTGAAATACCTGGTTTTGAATTTGATGAGAAAACGGTGATGTCTTCAACAGGCGCTTTGGCGATGGAGAAGGTTCCGAAAAGTCTGATTGTCATTGGTGGTGGTTATATTGGTTTAGAGATCGGTTCGTACCTTTCAAAGCTGGGCACTCAAGTGGACATTCTGGAAGCGCAAGACGCTTTGTTGGCCGGCGTGGTCGAAAAAGACGTGGCGCAAGTGGTTTCACGCAAACTGAAAAAAGACGGAATCAATGTTCACTTGAAATCTTTCGCCAAGTCTTACAAGAAGTCGGGCAGTCAATACGAGGTCACGGCTGAAGTGGCTGGTTCTGCAAAGACTTTCAAAGGTGAGAAAATTTTGGTGACGGTTGGAAGAAAACCCAACTCCGATCAAATGGGTCTAAAAGAAATTGGCATGGCTGTTGATGACAAAGGTTTTATCAAAACCGATTCACAACGTCGCACCAACCACTCTAACATTTTTGCTATTGGTGATATCGCCTGCCAGCCCATGTTGGCACATAAGGCGAGTCACGAGGGAATCTTGGTTGCCGAAGTTATCGCTGGAAAAAATCGCGCTTACGATGTGAAGACAGTGCCTGCGGTTATGTTTACCGATCCTGAAATCGCCAGTGCTGGTATGTTAGAAAGTGAAGCTCGTGACAAAGGTTACACTGATCTAAAAATTTCAAAGTTTCCATTTGGAGCCAATGGAAAAGCTGTCTCTATGATGGAAACCGACGGCTTTGTCAAAATGATTGCCGATGCTAAAACCAATGTGCTGTTAGGCTGTCATATTGTCGGCCCCGAGGCCAGTAACCTGATTTCAGAAGCCGCATTGGCCATTGAGATGGGCGCCACTTTAGAAGATATTGCATTGACTATTCATCCGCACCCGACCCTTGGGGAAACGTTGATGGAAGCTGCGGAAGCCACTTTGGGCCACGCTGTTCATATCATTCAAAAGAAACGGTAGTTTGGCCTAATGTCGGATCAAGCTTCGCAACCCATGGTAAAAAAAGAAGCCAAACGGTTTCAGACTCAGTTTCCAGAAGTGGAAGACTGGGGCCTGATTTCCTATTCCGAAGCTTTTGAGAAGCAAAAGCGGTATGTCGATGAATTGATTGCTGGCGAGCGTAGCGAAACAATTGTCTTCTGTCATCACCCTCCGGTGGTGACTCTCGGTCGTGGTACCAAAGACGGCGACGTGTTTTCTTGGCAGGGGGAAACCATTGAGGTGAATCGTGGAGGGCGAGCTACATATCATGGTCCCAATCAAGTAGTGATGTATCCGATCGTAGACTTGGGGGGTAACACTCCCAATTACATTCCTAAAAAAGAAAAAAGTCTTCACGGTTACATGAGAATCTTAGAAGAAGCCGCTATTCAAACCATCCGTGAGTACGAGGTAGAAGCGGAAGGTCACTCGGTGCAGCAGCAAGTGGGCGAAGAAGAAGCCGCAGAAGCCACTGGCGTTTGGGTGGGCAACCAGAAAATGGCCTCGATCGGGATCGCAGTTCGCAAGTGGGTCACGCACCATGGGATTGCCATCAATCTATTTAAGGATGAGAGTGCTTTTCAGGGGATCAACCCCTGTGGATTTACCACAAAGACTATGATTTCTTTGCAGGAGCTGAGCCTAAAGCGTGTGAAGCGCGAGGCTTTTCAAAAAGAATTGGCCTCTAATTTAATTTTCTTTCTTTATTCCTAAAGTTCAGTCTAGTACCCACATCTATACAGAGAAGAGATAATGGCCTTTTAGAAACAGGTTTGAACATGTTTAGCTTTAGTAATATCGAAAAGACTCTGGTGTTATTATAGAGATACTATGCGGATTCCATTTACAATCCCACAGGGTTTTGGGTGAATACAGTCACACTCAGCTTCTTCGACTTTGAGTGAGGTTCACTATGGAGTCACTTTGTGTATGGAGGTCACGCAGCACGACAAGAATGTGCGCTCTGCTAGCGGTGGTTCGTATGAAGAGTTTCGATTGGATCAACTATAGGGTGGGAATTGTTATTGATTTTTGAAAGCGATAGAAACAACTGTCGTTTTCAAGAGAGTTTCATAAATTTTTTGTAGGTGTTTTCGAAGGCTTGTTCCATTTCTGCTGGATCTTGACAGTTTTTTGCAGGAATTGGATCCCCATCTTCTAAAACCACTGGCAGCATTTGTGGGTCACTGGTGATAAAATCCAATTGCTGATTGTAAAGGTCCCCCGATTGACCGAAGACATGGCGATAGCGAGGATCATAGGTGGCCATCGAGATCGTACGATGGAATTGTCCTAAAAGGCTGTCTTGTTTGCGGTAGTTGTCTTTTTGGGTTCGTAAACAAAAAATATAATCTACGGGTTCTTTCAGCAGCGGTTGATAGGGAATGGGCATTTCCACATGGCCGTCATTGTAGAGTTCTCCAAAAATTTCTTCTTTGTGAGCCGAAAAAAGAGGAGCTGCGGCCGATGCTCGCAATAGTTTCAGCAAACTCACCTCTTGCAAAGCCTGTTGCGCCCAGATCGCTCGGGTTTTTCCGCTGGCCACTCGTGTCACGGTGACAAAAAACTTAGTGGGGTGATTGCGGATAACATCTTCATCAAAGGGGTGGTGATTGGGGATGCGGTCTAAGAAGAGAAAATCCAAGTTCATTGCATTGGGGAACTTGAGGGGTTGCAGAAATTCTGATGAGGCCATCTCTTTGTATAGCTCTAAACCATGGTCGATGGAATCGTTTAAAAAGTATGCGGCATTGATGGCCCCTGCTGAAGTTCCGGCGATGGCGGAAATTTGCCGGTCTAGACTAAAGTCTTTGAAAAATTTTAACATGGCCAAACTGACTACGCCTCGTAACCCGCCACCCTCAACGGCGACACCAATTTTTAGGTTTTGGTCTTTGATTTTGGCAAGTATTTCAGTGATCTGTGACACTGGGCCGATCCTTATAGGTTGTTAATTTTTCCCATTAAAATCTGCCTCAATTTGATAAAAAACCGCGCAAAGGTCAAAGTATTTAAAAAATACGCCGATTAATGGTTTAGACATGAGCCGAATTCCTTTACCATAAAGGGAGTTGAGAGTGGAAGTTGTCGAACGCCCAGAGAGGGAGGTTCCTATGGAATACAAGCTGTCTTCATTTAACTTTTCGTCTGATATTTCTCGGGACGACAAGCATCACGTGATTAAAGAAATCAATCGGATCCGATCGAAGTGCCCCAGTGATTCCAATTTCACAGGTTCTTTTAATCATCAGGATAGGATTTATAGTGGTGAAATTAAGGTTCTTTTTTCGAAAGGAACTTTTTTTGTTACGGCTAAAGGTTCCAATATTCCTGAGCTGGTTCAGACCCTTTTGAATGCCTTAGAAGACCAAGTCGCGTGCTGGAAAGATGTGAGATTCGATCAACCTGAGACATTCATTGATTACAGTGAATACTTAAGTCGTGCAGGGGCCACTGGCTCTTAAATAAGCCAGTAGCTTTTCTATTTACTCTGATTCTAGAATTCCGGCTACGCCCATACCGCCACCAGTACAGATAGAAATCAAACCACGCCCTTTATGTTGGTGCAGAAGATCAGCCAATGTTGTGGCAATTCGTCCACCTGTGGCAGCAAAGGGGTGTCCAAGAGCCAAACTGCTTCCTTTTACATTCAATTTGCTACGATCGACAGATCCAAGAGCCTTGTCTGCTCCGATAACCTCTTTACAAAATTTTTCGTCTTCCCAAGCTTTCAGGGTACAAAGAACTTGTGCAGCAAAGGCTTCGTGAACTTCGTAAAAGTCGAAGTCTTGTAGGCTCAAAGAATTGCGTTGCAACATTTTACCGACAGCAATAGTCGGTGCCATCAAGAGTCCGGCGCCATCCACAAAATCGACTGCTGCAGATTGACCGTCTTTAAAGTACGCCAACACTGGAAGTCCTTGTTGTTTGGCATATTCTTCTGAACAAAGAAAAACACAGGACGCCCCGTCGGTCATGGACGAAGAGTTTCCAGCAGTGAGTGTTCCTTGGCCAGATTTTTTATCAAAGGCAGGCCTTAGTTTGGCCAACTTTTCTATGGTTGTGCCGGGCCGTAAGATGGTGTCTTTCTCTACGCCGCTGAATGGAATCACATTGTCTTTGTAGAAGCCTTCTTCGTAAGCTTGCGCGCCATTTTTGTGAGAGGTAAATGCCAATTCATCCTGATCTTCGCGAGAAATCTTCCATTCTTTGGCCATCAGTTCGCAATGCTCACCCATGCTCAATCCAGTGCGAGGCTCAGAAATTCCGGGAATTTTTGGCTTAAAGTCTCCAGGGCGAAACTTTGCTATACCACCGATCATTTCAGCGGTGCTTCGAGCTTGAGACAATCTAAGGAATTTATCAGAGGCCGTACGGTTAAACTCCAGTGACAATTTCGAGTTGGTGTCGGAACCGCCAGCGATTCCGCATTCAATCTGACCCAATGCAATTTTATTAGCAACCATAATTATGGCTGACAATCCGGGTCCACAGGCTCGCTGCAAATCAAAGGCAGGTGTGGAATTGTCCAGAGTGGAACCCAGGACAGCTTCGCGAGCTAGGTTCCAGTCGGTTCCGGCCTTGGTGATTGAACCTAAAACCACTTCATCGGCTTTTTTGATATTGTAGCGTTTGGCCAGTTGGTTGAGAACTTCGGTTAAAAGCTCTTGGTTGGTGGCGCTGTATTTTGTGAATGATTTCACGAAGGGGGTTCGTACACCGCCCACGATGGCCACTCGACGAGGTAAACTCATGATACTCTCCTAATTGATGAAAATTGACTATTCAGCAGGTGTTTCAGCAGCTTCTTCGGCTGGCGCTTCTGTAGCAGCCGCTTCAGCGGGAGGTTCTTCCACTTTTTTAGGGGTGCTGACTTTAATTAGGCCTTCGGCAGATAGGATTTTTACTTTTTCTTCGCCGTTGATCCATTTTCCCTTTTCACTTTTAACGCCGTAACGTCCGTTACGTTTCTTGAAGATCTTGAATTCTTTTGTGGACTTAACTGTTTCCATTATACTCTCCTTTTTTTGGATTTCATGATTGAAACACAGGTATAAAGAAATTCCCGATGACTGTAAAGTTATCTTATTGTGTAGGCTCTTCTTGGGTCTCCATTGAAGGCTCCAGCTTGGATTTTAGGTTTTCCAGGCCCTCTTCAAATTTCTTTCCGATAAATTGGGGCATGAGGAGACCAAAAACGCGGCCAAATGGGTAGGACAAGGAGCCTTGCATGGCCCAAGTGACTTCAACCCCTTCGTTCTTTGGCGTGATTTTCATGGAGCTGGTGGCCGGAGCCGAGGCAGGTTCAGTGAATTCCAGTTCAAACTCCATAGAGTCGGGCTGTTGGACTGCGCTTAGGGTTTGACGGCCCGAGCCCACGACTTTTCCATTCCACTCCTGGTAGCTGCCAACGACTCCTGGCACTCCGCCAAATTCCACTTGAGCTTCGGGTTCAGCAGCCAGCCAGGGGCTCCACTCTTGCCATAACTCAAGGTTGACCAGATACGAGAACACATTCTCTTGGGAGTCGGCGATTTCAATGGATCTTTTGACTTCAAACTCTCTTGGTAAGAGGGCGGGAACCAAAAGAAGGATCACAAGGATTCCTGCTACGATCTTGAGTGCTTTCATATTTTAGGCCTCCAAATTGTACGAAGGTCTTTATCTTACTCAGCAGAACAAGTCATGCCAATAGGGAAGTGATCACTCATAACAAAATGATAGTCGTCGTCACTGACTGCCTCGCCCAGATCAAATTTTTCGTTGTCTGATTCATCTTCTGGGGTGTCATCTGGCAAAGTCAGCAAATCTGTGAGGAAATTTAAGACATAGGCTGAGCCCTGATCACATTCACTTGTCTCCTCAGCAGAAAAAATGAAATGGTCGTAGTTGCTGCCAAGTTCTCTTTTGGAGTTGATAGATGTTTGTCTTTTGACAAGCACAACGCCTTTGTCGAGGACTCCGAGAGACATCTTCCAAAGATAGTGGTCAATCACACTTTCATCTTCAAGAAAGTCCCGGCCAATTTTGTTGTCAACGACTTCTAGGTTGTAGTCACCGGACATAATCACATCGGCCGTTTCTTCCTCTTCAGCCATCTTTTGGGCTTGCTGGATCATCGCAAATAATTGGTAGTATCGAGCAAAGTCACGACCTTCGTTTTTAGATATGACGTACTCGCTCTTTCTCT
>CBDUOS010000115.1:0-11105 GCA_965368905.1 uncultured Bdellovibrionales bacterium
CCTCCACAGGCGAAATTCAATTTTCAACTAACGATGGAACACTTTCTGAAAGAGTAAGGATCGCCTCCAATGGAAACGTTGGCATAGGCACCACAGCTCCAGGTGGGAAACTGGATGTGGCTGGTGACATCCGCATGCATGGCTCAACTAGTGGTTATAACGGTTTCCAAGCAGCAGCGACAGCCACAGATTTGATTTACACTCTACCGAGTACCAACCCCACTGCTGGAGAAATACTGAGTTCAGATGCGTCAGGAAACCTCTCATGGATCGCAGCTGGCGGGTCCGGTGACTTTAAAGCTGATGGCTCAGTTCCTATGACAGGGGAGCTTGAATTATTAAGTGAAAATTCGGCCAGTGATCCGGACCTGACTTTTAACGGTGATGAAAATACCGGATTATTTCAACCAGCTGCTGACGAAATTGCCTTTACTAATGCAGGATTGGAAAGCGTAAGAATTGAGTCTTCTGGAAATATTGGTGTTGGAACATCCACTCTTACCTCATCAACAGGCTCCGCTGGGAGAATTTTTAGAATCAGTAATGAGGTTACCAATCATCAAAATGCCGAATTAATACTATCAGGGCGAGGTACAGCAATCGGCCGAGGCGGAGTTATTACAGGAGAAGACAATCGTATTACTGACCCAGATAAAAGGTTGGCGGCCATCGGTCTTGTTAGAGAAGACTCTGGCACCACAACGAATTCTGATGGTCAGATTACCTTTCATACTACTGAAGATGGGTCAATATCTCAGAATATGACCTTAACCTCCAATGGCCACTTGGGAATTGGGACAACAACCCCAACTCCAATTGAAAATGGTTCGGAGTCTAATGTCATTCATCTTAGATCGGGGACAGGCAGTGCCGAGATAAATCTAGATGCAACTGGCACCTCATCCAACTATACTTCAGCCCTTAATCTGTTAAATAATGGAACTCGTGTCAGTTATATTCGCTCAGCTAAGTCCACAGGATCTGCCACTGATGGCAATTTAGAATTTGCAACCCACAACGGAACAACTCTACTAGAACGAATGAGAATTGATAAAGATGGAAATCTTGGCATCGGAACAACAACACCCAACGTAGCCTTAGACGTTAATGGTAGTATTGAATACACAGGCACAATTACGGACGTATCAGATCGACGCTTAAAAGAGAATATCAAGCCCATAAGCAACGCATTGGAAACCATTGCTGCTGTGGATGGGGTCTCTTTTATTATGAAGGGAGACGAGAAGAGGCGCATAGAATTTGGTGTGATCGCCCAAGACGTAGAGGACGTGTTACCTGAACTGGTCCATACTGCTGATGACGAAATGAAGTCCAAATCTGTGAACTACGTTGGTTTTATCGGATGGCTCATTGAGGCTATCAAAGATTTAGTTTCGAACGATGATAACCTTCAATCCCAAATCGATGAGAAAGATAAAAGGATTTCTAACCTAGAGAATGAAATAAGGAGACAGAATAAAAAAATCGAGTCCCTTAAATCCCTTGTCGAAGAGAAACTGAAATAACTAGAAAAAAGTCAGATTAGATTTTTCAATTAGCGAAAATATCCTACCTAGAGTCAAGTCCTGTCTCAATGAGATACAATGTCGTCAAAAGAAGTCTATTAATCTTTGGATTCGAGACAGGCTTGAGAGAAGCCAACAAGATCCTTGTATTCCTTAATGGTCAATCGATGATAAACTAAGGTGAATGGTTCTTCTTCCTCAGTTTCGACAGCTTTCTCTTCGGCCACATCTTCTTCAGGAGCGACCTCAGCATCATCGGCAGCACCCTCTGCACCTTCATCTTTTGATTTTTTGGCTTTAATTTCTAAGGTTAAAACATCTGACCCATCAAGACTAAAAACCATCTCCTGCTCTTCCAGTTCTTCGACCTCAAACGGGGCCAAAGTGAATCCATCATTGTCAGACGGAGTAAAAGTCCCCTCAACAAATAAGCGTCCCTGTATGACAAAACGTCCAGGAATATTGGCTGCAGTCACAGACTCTGGGTGAGCTTTTGCGCTTACGGCACCTGTTTTTATAATAGAATCGAGGGCAAAAATGCTCCCGTCTCCCCAAATGGTGATAATTGGAAGATCCATTGTTTCGTTTGATTTATGAAGATCTTTATCCTCTAAAATAGGAGCACAAGAGTCTTCAGCGAGGGCTTGGCTGACAAGTTCGAGTTTTTCATCAACCATCCAGTAACCTTTATAAGTGCTCGATGGTGCCTCCTTGCGGTTCTGGTCGGCACAACCGACTGTCAATAAAACTGCAAATAAGGTCATAGTAAGTATAAAAACAAGATTTCTAAACACTGATTTTTCCCTTTTAAAATTAACAATCTCTACCCTGTGATTTCTGCAATGCTGATTGTTAAGAAAGTGCATCAAAGCTCAAATAGAGTCAAGATACCCTCATCTCCAAGCAAGACATGCTTCTGGTTGATCAATTCCCACTTTCTCACCATTTCCCACTATCCCCTTGATATGTTTTATCAATTTAATCAATATCCTAGTTCCTGTTAATTCTGTTCAAGTGGAAAAACCACTCTCTAAAGGGAGAACTATGAAAATTATACTCTTATTTGGCTAGCTATTTGGAGGGGTCCAAGGTTTGGCTCAGATAACCACGCGAAGTGTGAACACGGACTTGTTGGTGAGTTTACCGCGGACTGTGGCCTCGAATTGCCAAACTGATTGTTTAAAAGTTTTCTTTGCCACAAAAGATTTTATCGTGGATGGACCATTTGTGGTGCTTGAATTGTTCCACTTTTTCGAGTGGACCAAGTAGACCTTTTTGGTTGGCGATTTGTATGGAAAGCCCAGGGCGCGCATTTACCTCAAGCACTAACGGCCCCAATTGAGGATCAACTACAATATCAACGCCAATGTATTTTAGAGGAAATACCTCTCCACAGCGTGCGGCAATTTCTAAAATCTTATTCCATTGCGGGATCTTCATGCCTTGCAATTTGATATCCGGAAAGTCTGGATGGTGAGAAATGCAATGATTCTTTTGAGTCACAAATGTGACCTCGCCATCTCGCAAAGAGATTCCACACCCAACGGCCCCTTGGTGCAAGTTCCCTCGCCCACCACTCAAAATTGATGGAAGGCGGATCATGGCCATCACCGGAAAGCCGCAGTAAAGAATCACGCGAATATCGGGAATTCCTCGGTAACTGATCTTGCCCAATTCTGGGTGAATTTTTATTTTCTCTTGAAATAGAACTTTGTCTTTCTGCCCGTCGAGAGAGAAGACTCCACTTAAAATCAAAGACAGATAGTAAGTGAAATCATTGAATGTGATCTCACTCCGTCGGGTGGTATTAAACTTTGTATTCTTTTTCGCTTCATCCCAGTCGACCTCTTCGACAATCATGATTCCATTACCCATAGCGCCCCTTGCTGGCTTTACAACAAAGCTGGAGGCATTGCGCAAGGGCTCGTGAAGTTTTTTAAACTGACTGACACTGTCGAGAATTCCCAAAAGTTTAGGAGTCGGAATTTGGTTGTCTATCAAAACCTGACTCATTCGATCTTTTTCATCGACGAGTGGGTAGTAACGACGCTGATTGAGTGGAAGTATAAATTCACGCAGCCGGCGATTGTTTCCCAATATTTTATTATCTTTAAGCTTTTGTAAAATCGACAGCATCGGTGCCCTTGACCTCATTGAAGCGAAACAGCTCAGTTAAACGGAAGCCCGTATAACTACCAATCAGCATATTCATACCAATAGAGAACAAAATCATTTCAGGGTTGTTGAATAAGAACGACTTCAGCCAAGAGAAGTAAAGGAATCCAAAGCAGAAAAAGGAAACCACAAAGGTCCCCACCGCCGTCTTAAAGGTGTTCCAGCCCCCCTCTTCCATCAACGAAAGACTTAATTTTTCGATAAAGACTGTGATAATCACAATTGGAAAATAACCCAAACTTCTTTGGTTGGCCGCTAAAATATCAAAACTTAGGCAAAAGACTGAGAAGAGTAGATAAATGATAATTGTAAAACTTAGTAGAATCGACAGTCTCGGCACTGACAGTAAGTAGAATCGATCCAATAAAAACCTTTGCCCCAGTCCTAACATTACAACAATGGCAAAAAAGGACATTCCAAAAACAAATGAAGTTTCGATAAAAAACAAGGTCAACAGGATCGGCATAAAGATACCAAACGTCTCAATTCCCAAAATAACTCGTGCGAATGAGATCGCGATGGTGCCAAAAGGAACTAAAATGATACCGAGAATAATCGCCTGTACCGATATGGGTAGTCGATGCAAAGACAGAGAAGCCCAAAATGGACTGGTCTTTTTCAAGCTCTCCAACTGCTCTTCTGAAGATAAAGGGTCGAACTTCACTGGATTAATCAAAAGCTTGACGTAGTTACCATTCTCTAAAAAGCGAGCGTACTGTTCGCAAGTTCGACAAAAAATAAGGTGGTGCCCGTCTAGACGCCCATCAATTCGGTCCTCAGGCAGATAAGGCTTCCACTCACTCTGCATAAAGACTTCAGTCAAAAAGACACGTGTGTAGCGAACAGGGTTCGAGGGTTTCGGTTCCAAAAATTTAGCCCCATAGATCACACGAGCGGGTATGCCACTTAAGCGAGCCAAACCAACAAGTGTTCTTGCTTGCGCCAAAAAACTTCCACTCGATAGCTCAACAATGTCTGATATTTTTTTAGACTCATGCTTGAGTGAGATCTCATCAGCCAAGTAGTAAAAGAATTTTTCAAACCGCGTTTGGGCATCGTCATTCGGAAAGATGAGAGTGTCTGCCAATTTTCTAAGTAAAACTAACTCCATTTCAGTATAATCATCAAGACGAAGAAACTCACGTCTCTCACGGTCTCCCAGTCGCATTTTGACATTGCGATTGGGCACCGTGGGATTGGCCGGTTGAACTTGAAATGTTAAATTGAATGGCTGCAAGTGATCGGGATCAACTTCGAGCTTTTGAAAGTCCTCGCTGAATTCCTCATCAGAAACTTCATCTTCCTCTTCGACTAAAGATCCATTGAGACGTAAATTTTCAACCACTTGATACTTGTTTGTCTCGGGGACCGGAACGATGGGTTGGTAAAACTCATCCGTCTGATAGTCTCGAGGCAGATTTTGGTTAACGATCAACTCCACTTCCCAAAAATTACCCGCTTTTGACGGGACAACCTGAATACCCAAGATTGAGGTTTTATAAATCAAACATATGATGGGTAGAGCAAGCAAGATGGCAACCAGGACAACCTTAATTCTATTCACTTGATTTCCCCTAGCACCCGAGACTGGGAGACATCGACAACGTAGTCGCCCAGTAATAGGTTTCTTCCCACCAAGAAGCGGTGGCGCAATTTCTTACGATCGTTCAAGTTGACACCAACACTGAGTTTCTTTTCACCAAACCGTAGGGTCATCTCCACGACATAGCGTTTCTCGGAGCGCCCTGAAGTGCTTCGCACACGAGTTTCTTCAACCACCTTTTTCATCAAGCGATGAGGCTTCAACTTTTCATCTAAAGTTGTGAATTCGACGTAACGTTCACCATCAATTTCTTTTTCTTTGATCGATTCGGCATGCAGAGAACAAGTTTGAGCGCCGGTATCAACTCGGGCACGGAGAGGAATGTCAGGAGCCATCAAAGTGACCCACTCCACCCGACCGATAATTGTTTTTTTACGGATGTTCTTCTTTATATTCAGTTGTTTTTTTCCGAAAGCCCGTCGATGCCCCAATTGGATCTCTCTCAACTCTGGTAAAATTTCATTGCGAATGGTTAGAGAGACAGTCTCTTTGGTTTCTAGCTTGAACCGTTCAAAATCATTTCGCAGCTCAACGATCTCATTGTTCTTTTCCGGCGGTGGTGACTGGCAGCCGACAAAGAGGATTAAAATTAAAAAATACAATCGATATCGCATAAACGCACTTCTGGGATGCTTGGTAAACTGCCAACTTCTGTTCCGACAGTTTAATACCCTTTAGACGAAAATGATAACTGTTGAACGCAGAGTACCAACGGGTATCGTAAAGAAAAGCCCTCTAAGCTAGACTAAAGGGCCAGTGATTATTGTTATTTTTCGGGCTCAGTCATTTCATCCGCGGCCTCTTCTATTTCTTCGGCAGCGTCTTCCATACCTTCTTGAGCATCTTCGGCGGCGTCTTCCATAGAGTCACCAACCTCTTCCATTTTGTTTTCAGTTTCAGATTTGCTTTCCCAACAAGCTGTCAAAGAAAGTGCAACAAACCCCGCAAATAGCCATACTAGTATTTTTTTCATCTGGCCTCCTTTTAAGCTACAATTGCTCCGTTTCATACTTTAGGCAAGAGAAGAATGAGCAACGACTAAAGTTTCAATTGCTTTTTTTGTCACTGACCTCTTCTATCGGATGTCACAAAACTTAAAGATTTCAAATAGTTATGGGGCGCAAAACTTTGCAGACCAATCACTCACCTTGTTGCGAATGAAGGCTCTACAATTTTTGATACTTTTCACCCACTTCAACCGGCAGCTTCACTGTATCGATCGGCAAAGGGCAGTGGAAGCCTGTCGAGACGGCACATGGAGGGTTGTAGCTGTAATTGAAGTCGATGGTTAGGTTGTCTTTGTTTTTCATCTCCCCCATCTTCTTAGGAAATTGAACCACTAAAAAACGACCGGCTCCGTAGGTGGTTTTGCCATTGCTAAAGTCACGGTACAGTAACATCGCACGATCACTTTCTTTATATTTCTCGTCTCCAGCAAAATTGAAAACAGAAAGAGTGACAACCTTGCCATCTAATTCTCCTATCACCTCTGCCACTTTTTCCATCCTTTTGCTAGAACCATCAGACCTCTGAATCGTCACGGTCTGTGGTTGTTTCAGCCACTCCCAGCGGGTCCTTAGCTTCCACTCAGGAGAGTAGGGATAAAAAGATCTCTGCCTCTTCACTGCAAGTTTTGCCTGATTCATGTCATGGATAAAAACCCGAACTTTATCTTCTTCCGTAGAGGGGTAGACCGAGAAATATATGCGATCATGATTAAACACAGGACTGGGCTCCTCAGTGGGCAAGAGAACAGCATCGTTCACCCCTTTCACGTTCACTAGAACGGTTAGGCCCTCCCCTCTCTGTATTCTGATTGGACAGTCCTCACATATCTCTTTTTGAAAGCGCGGATAATCACCACTCTTCTGATTGTAAAAGGCCACCTCACCAGGTTTCTCCAAATATATGTGGTGGGTGATCGTCGGGGCGGCAAACTTCTCTTGAAAACGCTTAGATAGATCTTGCGTCCACTGGGTCCACTCTTCTGGGGCCTGTTCCGGTTTTCCTTTAGTACAGGCAACCCAAACAAAGGATACTATTATTACGTTAAACAGTGATTTCATGCCTCATTTTTAGCACCCCCTGGAACCCAGAGCAACACGTTAAGACTCAACATGCATATGGATTTTGGTAGGATGTAAAAAAAAGTGAGACTCCATGCGAATTTTATCTGTTTTATGCTTATTATTTTCCTTTCAACTCTCATTAGCTGAAAACGAATTGGCTTATGTAAAAACTGACTCGCCTCGCGACACTATGGTGACTTTTATGAATGCCATGAATGACTATCGCGAAGGAGTCATTGAAAATGACTCCGATAAACAATTGCGCATCTACGATGCCATCCGCTGCTTTGCAGAAAAAGATACCAATGTCATAGTCTCGCAAAGAGAAAAAGAGTTGGCAGCGATCTTCCTCAAAGAAGTGATTGATCGTGTAATCGTGATCGATTATGAACGAATTCCCGCAAACCCTACGGGCACCCGCTGGCGTATGGCCAAGTCTGAAGTGGTACTCCGGCCACAAACGTCCGGAGACCGCGAAGGCGAGTGGTTGATCACAGAAGGAACCTGGAAACGAGCCAATCAGTTTTACCAACGAGTGAAAGACCGCCCATACCTAGATGGAACGGGACAAGGGGCGGCTTATATACAACCTTGGATGGAAGAGTATCTTCCGGAGTGGTCAAAGAAACAAACTTTAAAACTTAAGAACTGGCAATGGCTCGGACTTTTGCTGGGTTTGTTCATTGGTCTTCTCTTTCGCTTACTAACAATATTGATTTTAGCAATTTATAAGTCCCTGAGCATCGCACAACGTTTTGCATGGAAGAAACAACTTCTTAATCAGATCGAACGTCCCATTTCTTTACTTGTGGCTGCGGTCTTTTGGTATTTTTGGATGTTCTACCTAAAGCTTGAGGGTCTCTCTTTCAGTATTGTTAACGGCTTGATTCAAATCGTTTTTGGAGTGGCTTTTACCTGGGCTGCCTACATCTGCGTTAGCGTTCTTGGCACCTACTTCAAAGAGAAGGCCATTGGTACAGAATCGACTTTGGATGACCAACTGATTCCCTTTCTTGAAAAAGCATTGAAACTCACCATCGTCCTACTAGGAATTCTTGTTGTTTTGCAGAACATGGGAGTGAATGTCTTCTCACTACTCGCCGGACTCGGACTCGGTGGTTTAGCCTTTGCCTTGGCAGCCAAAGATACTGCGGCGAATTTGTTTGGCTCGATCATGATTCTCATTGACCGTCCCTTTAAAATTGGCGACTGGGTAGTCATGGACGGCACAGAAGGCACAGTTGAAGAAATTGGTTTTCGCTCAACTCGAGTGCGAACCTTTTACAACTCTCTGATCACGGTACCCAATGCCAATGTAGCCAATGTTCAAATCGACAATATGGGAGTACGCCAATACCGCCGCACAAGTACCACACTTGGTGTGACTTACGACACATCGATGGAGAGGATGAATCAATTTGTAGAGGGTATTCGAAAAATTATTACAAGTAATCGAATTTCACGAAAAGACTATTTTCACGTTTACTTCTCAGGCTATGGAGATTCTAGCCTCAATATTTTGGTTTACTTTTTCTTGATCACCAATGATTGGGCAGAAGAATTGAAAGAACGAGAAAATATCTACACGGAAATTTACAAACTCGCAGACGAAATGGGAGTAGAATTTGCCTTTCCTACTCGCACACTGCATGTTCACAACCAACCTCTCTCAGACACCCAAGCCTAAAAAAGAAAGGCGACTCTGTGGAAGTCGCCTTTTAGATCAAAAAGAGATTATTCAAAATCACTTTTTATTGGAAGCACCCGGCTCCCATAAAAGCTTTTTGACCATTGTGAATAACTGAATACCATCCGCGATTGTACTTCTTCACTTTCAAAGAAGATCCACGCGCTGTTTTGCCAAGAACCTTAGATGAAAGGCTTGGGTAGTTGCGAATGTTACAACCAGAAGTCATAACCTTAGCAATTTTTCCGTTGGTTTGGGCAACGGTTGATCCCAATGTACGCGTTAAGCGTTTTCTTCTTTGCTTGTCATAGAAAGATTTGTCCGTTTCTACTTCGATTTCTAGTTCATCTAATTTCTTAGAAATCTTACGAAGCGTTCCTCGATGATTTGATACAGCACTCAGGAATACGGCTCTATCTTTGTCGGCTGTTTTATATGAGATCTGCGCCTTTTTTTGTAAATCATTCAAACCCGTTTCAGCGCGACGAAGAGCCTTCACTGCCAGAAGCTCTTCTTTCTTCGCATCAGCCAGTTTGTCTTTCATTTCTGTTAACTCTTTTTTCACATCGTTATGAACTTCCATAACTCTTTTACGATCTTCCAATGCCTTTTCTCTTGCGATTTTGGCATCTTCCAATCTTAAGTTAAGATCGTTCATTTCATCTTTTGCCATCAATGTTTGTTGTTTGGCTTGCTCTGTTTCGATTCTCGCTTTTTCAGTGTCTTCGAGCGCACGAGCACGGTCTCTTTCGGCACGAGAAATCGCTCTCTTCGCCCGAGCTTCTTGTTGGCGAGCTCTTTCTAATTCGCGCTTCGCATTTCGAATAGCCAACTGACTATTACGTTGTTCTTCTAAAGCCACTTTTTCAGCCTCTTTAGCTTCTTGCATAGCCGCTTCAGAATCAGCAATAGCTGTTTCGGCCTCAATCATTAATTCGTCTTCTAACGTTTGCGCACCTACTGGTCCAGATATTGTTAACGTCAGTAGAAACGTCAATAATAGTTTTCCTCGCATACTTAACCCCTTTGTTAATCAGGTACATATTCGGCCCCCCCACCTTAGGTATTAAACAAAACCCTTAAAAACAGGGCATTTCTGAGGTTTTTCGATCAAATTGAGACAATTTTGGTCGGATTGGCAATTAATTCTACGAAAGTCGAGAAATCCCAAACTTGTGTCCAGAGCCCTAAGGTCCTAAGATTTCCTATGAATTTTTACCATAGGTGGTGGTGCCAATCTGGTACTAGTTTTGCTTCTATGTTTATCAAATCCAACAGAAAGGTGCAGAGTCGATGAATACAGGATTGAAACAAATTAAATTTTTTGAATTAAAACTGCTCACCGCCACTTTTATTCTCATTTTTTTAAGCGTCGGCTTTTTATAATTCTGTTAAAAATACGATTGTTTCTTGCCAGCGGCGCGTGTTGTCCTCTATCACATTTGTATGGATCATTTGCAGAGTCGACGAAAGTTCTTAAAGTTCGTGTCCAGTCAGACCACAGTTTTGGGCCTCAGTCCTTTAATTATCAATAGTATATCCGGTTGCGTGAGCAGTCCCGACCCGAGACCCTTTAACGGGCTCAAACCTTCACGTCGTGATGAGTTCCAACTTGTTGACGGCCTGAACTCCAATGTTCTCATTCGTTGGGGACAAAAAATAAACAAAGCCGGAGAAACTTTTGGCTTCAATAATGACTTCACCTGCTTTCTTCCTTTTGAAAAGAAATTGGACGAAGGCCTTTTATGGGTCAATCACGAATCTGTAATTCCTCAGTTTATTCATAATAAAAATACCTCCCAACTCACACGCTCGATCAACGAAATCATTAAAGAACAAGAGGCCGTGGGAGGCTCCATTCTTCATATTAAAAAAATCGAAGAGGAATGGGTTGTTCAACTGAATTCGAAATACAACCGCCGAATCCATGGACGCACCAAAATTCCTTTTAGCAATGGGCACCGTGTTCAGGGAAGTCATGTGGCCGTTGGTACCATCGCCAACTGTGCTGGTGGCTTAACTCCATGGGGAACCTTCCTTACTAG
>CBDUOS010000116.1:0-11058 GCA_965368905.1 uncultured Bdellovibrionales bacterium
CAATGGTGGAACCCAATTCAGTGCCGGTGCCTGTAAATGTTTTCTCGGTGATAACTTCTACAGTGAGGGCGGCTACTCAAATCAAGATGAATGCCTGGCTGACCCCAACGGACCGGGAAATGGAATCACCAGTGCTGTGACACTTGATATCGATATGTTTATTCATCCGGTAACAACTAATGGAGTTGTTAGTACGGACGGTGGAGATATCCCCGACGGAACCGATATGAAGGCTGTCAGTATTTGGGCTGCTGGCACAAAAGGTGCTGGTGGAGAAGGTGTAACAGATTTGGGAGGCGCTCTCGTTTGGGATACTACAGTTGAAAATCCGGCAACCGCAATTGCCTGGACCAATGCTCCTGTAACAATTCAGGATGGAGCTGACGCTGACATCACCTTTACCGTTCCAGCATTACCTGGAGACGCGAACACCATGGATCACGAAGATTGGGTGACCTGGATGCAATCCGTCGCTGCTTTAGCAGAAGGCCAAAATTTCGATTGCACATGGGGTCCATCTTCTAATGCAGTGGATAATAACGCCAACCTTGACCAAAGTGTCGAATGTATCAACCAAGTGATGAACGCTCTAACCGATGAAAGTGTTAATGCGACCGTTCCTCGAGTCGAACTTCGCCCTTTCTGTGACCAGAATGGTTGCGATCTTACCGACGACGGAGCCGACAGTGGAGATTCTAGTATCTATAACGCAAACGCGTTTGACCACGTTCGCGTTGAGTTTGAAGACTGGCATTTGGATTACAACCAAACAAGTTGGACGGACTCTGATGATTACAGCCAAAGCGGTGATGATATCGGACCAAGCAGTGACGGGATCGGCGTAAGTCCTAAGTCTCGCTTTGTTTTTGAGCCATTGATCATTCACCCCAACGGCGCAGGGTTCCGTCAAGGTCACCATGGCGAAAGACATTATCAATGCCTGAGCTCTGGAGGAGACGTCACCAACGCCGCATGTTCCAGCGGAACCAGCTACTACGAATTGGTTTGCTACTATACCGAACAATTGGCGATCAAATTTATCGGAACGGCTTCGCCAATGGATGTGATTTTCGATTCTCTAACTTCACCCGTTTCAGCTCGCTTGGTTGAGCACGGAGCCGGTGGACCACAAGAAATTGCACCGACCGGAACCAATGAGATCGACATGTGTGAACAAGCCCTAGGAGTCTCAGGCTTCACCTTCTTCTCATCCGGAACCAAACAATAAACTTTCTTTAAATAAGAGGCCTCGCCTCACACAAAAGGAGACCCACGGGTCTCCTTTTCTATTTGGGTGCCAGGCCCTATTCCTGCACACACCGCCCCATTTCATGAAGCGGTGTGTGCAGGAATAGGGCCTGGCACCTAATTGTAGTAGATTTGCATGGCTTTGATGGCTTTGTGCCAATGTTGCAAGCGTTGGTTGCGTTCGGTGAGGCGGGTTTGGCACTTAAAGGTTTTGTCGACTTTGTCGAGTTTTTTGAGTTCCTCTAGGTCGGACCAAATTCCGACACTTAGGCCGGCCATCAAGCCGGCTCCTAAAGATGTTGTTTCGATTACTTTTGGACGAACCACATTGACGCCTTGAAAGTCGGCTTGCATTTGCATTAGTAAATTATTGGCGGAGGCTCCGCCGTCGACGCGAATGGTTTTCAAAGAAACTTTGGAGTCTTTGATCATGGTGTTCACAATATCCACGTTTTGCAAAGCCATGGCTTCGAGTGTGGCGTAAGCCAAATGCTCTTTACCTACTCCGCGAGTCAGACCGAATAAGGTTCCGCGCACATGAGGATCCCAAAAAGGTGCACCCAGACCGGCAAATGCGGGGACGAATTGAACACCTTCCGATGACCCCACTTTTTTTGCAAGATTTTCCACTTCACTGCTGCTACCGATGAAACCCATGTTGTCTCGTAAATATTGTACGGCTGCCCCACAAATGAAAGCCCCCCCCTCTAAAGCGTAAGTCGGTCGCTTCTCTCCCTCTCGGTGCCAAGCGACGGTGGTTAGCAAACCATTGAGGCTGGCAATTTTTTTCTGAGCCGTGTTCATCAAGAGAAAACTTCCAGTGCCATAGGTGATCTTGGCCTCGCCACTGCCAAAACAGTACTGACCAAACAGAGCACTTTGCTGATCCCCCAAAACTCCAGCGATCGGAATTCCAGAAGGCAAACCCGCCACTCTTTTGGTGACTCCGAAGACGCCTCCAGAAGGTTGAATTTGTGGTAACATCTCTTCTTTGAGTCCTAAAAGGTTGAGCATCTCGGAGCTGTAATTCAGTGTATCTAAGTCCATGGTTTGGGTTCGCGAGGCATTACTCACATCAGTCGCAAAGACCTCACCGCCGGTGAGCTTCCAGATAAGAAAACTGTCCACAGTTCCAAAACAAAGTTGGCCTCTGCGACCAAGGGCTTTGGCTTGGCTATTGTTTGCCAGAATCCAATGCATTTTGGTCCCAGAAAAATAGGGGTCCAAAACCAGACCCGTTACTTGCTTCACGCGTTTTTCGGCTCCCCGCTTTTTAAGCTTGGTACAGATGTCAGCTGTACGACGACACTGCCATACGATCGCGTTGCCTAAGGTCTCACCCGTTTCTCGGTTCCAAGCCATAACCGTCTCACGCTGATTGGTGATGCCAATGGCAGCCACCTGCTGTCCGCTGATGTTTGCTTTTGTCATGGCCTCTTTGAGAGTTTTCTGCACCGATCGCCAGATGTCCTGAGGGTTGTGCTCGACCCAGCCCGGTTTAGGAAAAATTTGGCGAAATTCTCGGTTCACTTTGGTTTTTAACTGTCCCTTCGTGTTGATCACCGATACGGTGGTTCCTGTTGTTCCCTGATCAATGGATAATATGTATTGCTGTGCCATAGGTTTCCTTATAAATGTCTTCGGTACGGTGAATGCGAGCTTAGGACACTTGGACTTTTGAATGAAATGGTTTTTTAAAGATAATCAAAAAATTTTCAATCTCAAGGATTTGGACAAAGAGCGATTAATATATCGTGTCATGCCTCACCTCCTGGCCGAGATTATGACCAAGTACTTTCGAATGACAGTCGAGGGGCAAGAGAACATACCACGTAAAGGGCCTGCGCTGATCACACCCAACCACTCGGGTTACAGTGGTTTCGATGCGTTCTTGCTGGGGCACCACATTCACAAAGCCACGCAAAGAACTGCGAGAATTTTGACTCACAAGCTTTGGTTTATCAACCAAACCACAGCGATCCCGATGAAGAAGATGGGCTTTATTGAAGCCACCAAAAAAAATGGTGTCGAACAATTAAAGAAAAACAATTTAGTGGTCATCTTCCCCGAAGGAGAATACGGAAATTTCAAACCTTCCACCAAAGCCTATCATTTACAGGAATTCAAACGGGGTTTTATTCGAATGGCCATTAAACAACAATGTCCCATCGTTCCCACTTTAATTTTAGGAGCCGAAGAAACCCATATCAACTTGGCCCAATTGAAATTCACCAAGTACCTACGCGGAACCATTCTCCCACTCCCCTTGAACATACTTCCACTCCCGGCACGCTGGCATATTATTTTTATGGATCCCATCTACTTACCTTATTCAGAAAAACAATTGGAAGACCGTGAGTTAATTGGAGAGTTGGCGCGCGATTTACGTGAGACTATGCAAACTCGACTCAGTCACGAAGTGAACAAAAGAAAAAGTCTATATTTTTAGTCGCCCACATCTGAGCCGACCATTTCCAAGAGCTGAGACCATTTGATAATGATTATGCCTTGATTGCCATCTTGTCGCCCGACCAACATTTTGCTTAGCAATACGGCAGCAATCACAACCACCACCACAAGAAGAATGTACTCAATGATAATTTGGCCCTTATTTTGACCTAAGATGGCCTTTGCAGTACTCTTAGAATGTGAAGAAAAGCAGTCCGTTTTCATCAATTCTCCTGAAAGTCCCCACCTGGTCGAAGCTGGTCGCTGGACTAGTGGTGGTTGGATTGGTCTTTTATTTGACCATACAATCTAACCCTTATGTATCGGCATGGGACGAAGAGAACTCAAATTTTTATGAGTCGGCCATGCAAGCCCTTAAAATCTTTCACTTAAACCCAACAGCTCCGACAGCCTTTGTTTTTTGGGATCAAGAGATGGAAGACAGTGGCCCAGCCATTCGCGCCTTCAGTTCTTCACCCTCGAACCTACGCATTTATGGAGTACATATCTCATCAGATAAAACATTGGAGATTCGTAAGGAGTGGTTGAAGTTCGCCCCACGGCGAGCCACTTTGCTGGTCGATCGACAACAGCTTTTACAAACCGCTTTCCACGCAAGGGCGTTCCCAATGGTTTATATCTTGTTGCCCAAGCAAAAGAAAATTTACAGTTATCTCGGTAATATCAATGATAGCCGTGAAAAAATGCTAGAGCTTATAAGTTCGGAGTAGGCGGAACAAAACCAATGGTCTGATCCATGTTGGTGAAAAAATGATCCACATTCTCAGGGCTCATTGGCCCTTCAATACCCACTACAAAATCTTCGCCCATCTCACCTGGCGCAAAACCTTCCACATTCGGATCAAAACAAGTTTTGAACTGGTCCGAATCGCGATAAAGCATGATGTAGCAATAGTTGTTATTGCCTCTTTTGCGCAAAAACTGTTCCCACTGATTTTTTCTGCTTTGCAAACGAAAATAAAGTTCCAAAGCCTGTGACTCTTGGTCGTTGGAAAAATAGATGCGAATGGGGTCAGAAAATATGGCTGTGTTGAAATCGGAAGAGAAGTATTTACTTCTAGTAATGTAACGGTCCATGTTGCCACCCCTTGTTGTTAAACCAAGGCTAGAACTGCAAAAAAGTCTTAGGCAAATCATTTTTTCAGTTTTAAACGGAGCGTTGCAAAAATCGTATAAATAACTAAAACAATTGAGATTTTAGGGTCCAAAAATATAAAAAAACTTTGTGTTTCTACAAAGTCTATCGGTAGAATTTGCTCTCTTTTTTACGACCAAAAAACATTTTTCCCGTTCACGTAAGTTTTCCATACGTCCAATGGGTTCATGTCATAGAAAAAACGATCCCACTTCCAACTCGAAATAAAGAAGTCGGCTTCATAGCCCGGCTGGATAGAACCAATTTTATTTTCTTCACCCAGGGCTTTAGCTCCGCCATAGATGAGGGCGCTAAACACTTCTGGCAAAGTCATTTTCATTTCTAAGCGCGCTAGCAGGCCAACCATTGAAATATTCTGAGTCGGACTACTCCCTGGGTTAAAATCCGTTGCGAGTGCGACACAGCCCCCTAGGTCGATCAAATGACGAGCGTCTGGGTAATCACATTGCAAATAAAAGTCGGCCGTCGGCAAAAGGACAGCCACCGTATTGGAATCCGCCAAGGCCTTTTTATCTTTTTTGTTTAAACAGATTACATGATCAGCACTTTTCGCCCCCATCTCGATCGCTAAGCGGGTGGCCCCAGTTCGATTCAATTGGTCGGCATGAATGGTCACATCAAAACCTTGGTCTTGCACCCAAGTCAGGTAATCTCTTGCACACGAAATTGAAAAATAGCCTTTTTCAACAAAGATATCCACGCGATTGGCTAATTTCTGCTGTTTGATTTGCCGCAATGTTTTCTTCAAACTTTCAAGGTAGGGCACTTCCCCTGCACTGGTTTTGGGAATGGCATGAGCCCCAAGGAAAGTGGGATAAATTTTGGCACTCTTTAACCTGTTGGCAACTTCTAACATTTTCAGTTCTGTTTTAGGGTTCAGCCCATAACCACTTTTGATTTCAATGGAAGTCACCCCTTGAGCCAAATGACGATCCACCCGCTCTTGGCCTAACCCAACCAGATCTTCTGTGCTGGTTTTGCGAGTGGCTCGAACGGTTGATAGAATTCCGCCACCCTCTGCCGCAATTTGCTGGTACGATTTACCTTGGTTGCGCATTTCAAATTCACCGGTGCGATCGCCGGCAAAAACCATATGAGTGTGGCAGTCAACAAAACCTGGAAACAAATTGCGTCCACCACAGTTGATGGCCTTTTTCCGCTGCCAAGAACTGGGCAGTTTTGATTCTGCCCCCACCCACTCGACTTTTCCTTTGTGCACAACGAGGGCCGCATTTTTAATAATTCCGAGGTCCTTTTTTTGAACCCCACGACCATGCTTTCTGACTACCCCATTGAGAGTCATGAGTTCACCGATATTTTTAAAAACCAGGGTTTGCGACATCGGCATCAAATCTCCAATATTATTGTGGTTTTGTTAACGGGCCTTGCGATGCGTCTTATCATTGTCTCACCCCCAGATATCGCGGTACAACAATAATATCCCGGGGGGGGGATTTAGTGAAAACATGGAAGATATTAGCACTTTGCAGCTGTCTCTGGTTGGCCGAGTGCAACTCCTCATCCGATGGTGAGCCTGAACAAAAACGGTTCGGGAGATTGGACTATGATATCGGCCAATGTGAACTCAGCCCCTTTGATGGAGAGCGGACCATTCAAAAAGTAGGCACTGGCCTCACTGAACCCCTTAACTTGTTTGATAAAGTTTTTTATTTGCAAGATCTAGAATCCGCTCTCAATAACTCCAGCTATTCCATTGCCGAGCGACTTTTCAATAGTGGCTTGAATGTTTTTCGTGTAAAGAGTCTGACCAATCAAGAACTTCCCTGTCGCTACTTTGACTTCCTTCCTGAAGCCAATGCCGTCTCACAAGAAAGTTGGGACAGTATTGCTAAACCTGGCAGTCAAGGCAGCTCTCTTCTTGGACTCTTTACAACCATTTACAGTAAGAACAACTCCAGTAAGAAATCACGATTAAAAAATCCAACAATCATGGTTTTAGACCAAACCCAAAAATGGACTCTCTTACACGAAATGAGCCACTACCTTTTCGCGAAAGCTCGGACCCAAAAACACAATCTTCAATTTAATACGGAGCTCGATGAAAAGTTACAATCCAAACTCAACACAATTGAAAAGCTTAAATCTCAAATCAACAATGGTGGAAACGGTCAATTGGCCCTGCGTCTGTCGCACCTCTACTCTGAAGTTTTTGACTTGAACCTTGAACTGGACCGTCGATCGGCTCTCGAAGAGTTTTCCATCGAAGCCCTTTTGATCGACTACGCAAACCAGGGGAAAATCAATCACATTCGCAAGAAGTTCGACTCCTACCAAGCCTTTCTGTATATGAAATCCAATGGGGATCAGGTCACGTTCTCTTATATTTTATTTTTAGACCGACTGCGCGATCTTCGTTCTGTTGCCGAAACCAACAACTGGCAAGATGCTTTTGATTCGTTCCAATCCCTTATTGACCGAGTTCAAAAGCTAGTGGATTTTATTGATAAAGAGCTCGAGATTGTCGATAGTTTGGAAACTAAACAGCCAGGTCTCTCTGAAATTTCGACACGACACGAAGCTTTCATTCATCAACACTATGATGTTGATAAATTCAGACGTCGACATCAAATTTTACGAAATCTTTAATGAATAGAAACTTTGGCTTTCTGGGCTAACTTGTAAGACGCCTTCATCTTGCATACTTTTGAAAGCCCGATACCACTGGTGAGTGCTCAAAGGAATTACCTGTCGTGCTTCTTTAACTCGAAAGTTATCACGCACACCATTCAGGAAAAGTATATGGCTTAAAAACTCTTCTCGATTCTTGAACAGCATTTGATCATGAATCCAAAGGGCTTGATTTTTCCCCACTCGCAAACGGTAACCTTTGCTGGTCGAAATCAGTTCCATGGGTAAGCTATTTTCCTCTACCCCTTCTTTCAGCTGCTCTAAAGAGCGATACACTTTTTTCGGAGCTGTTGACGGATCAAATAACTCATTCGGAAACAAAGAATTAAAAATTCGCACCACAGAAAACGGCGAGTACAAGTCAGACAACAAAAGCATCAATAGACGATGAACGGCTTTACCATAGGCCATCGGGATCTGATTAAACGCAAAGGGATCAAAGGCTTTCGAATGAGGCTGTTCAAACTCTCCATTAATTTGCAGGTAGCTGTTTTGAAAAACCTGTTTACCAACTTCAGCGATCATGATTTTACGAAACCCATCAAAAGGGGTTCCAAAATAAATGTACCGCATCAAGTTTTGGTCCTGGAAAATCTTGGCCAACTGCCAATCAAAATCACGGAGAACTTCCCAAAAACCCGCCGTTCGTACCGACTGCTTGAATTGCAACACCTCAGGACTTTGCGGCCCTACATCACCGGTTAAAAAACGGGCGATCAATAACCACTTATCAATAAACAAACTGGTGTGGTGCTGTTGCCGTCGAGTCTTGGTTCGAGCCTCTTCCAAAACTCGAATCGCTTGTTCCGCCTGCCCTGTTTTAATAAGTATTTGGCCGCGAGTCTCTTGGCAGTTTAAAAGAAGGTGAGGACTGTGCACAGCGCACTCATCTTCGAACTCATTAAGAAAGTGCGTGGCTCGATCAAATTCTTGGTTCTCAATATAACATGCCAAAAGATTCACTTTTCCCACAAGCTGTTCCTTTAATGAAAGGTCTGGGTAGGCCAAATAAAGTTCCAACTCTTTTTGCGCTGCAGGGTAGTTCCAAAGATGAATGAAACAAAACGATTTATTGAGATGCTTCTTCGGAGACTCTGGAGTCCGATTGAGGAGTATTAACGATTGGTTAATTAAACCAAGACGACGCAGTGAACTGGCATACTCACTGATGTCATCTGGATCTGGAGCTCCCACACCAAAAACGTTGGGCTGCAAAATCCGTAATGCCAGCTTCCACATCCCCGAGCGACGGGCCAAACCGGCGAACTTTCCCCGAGATTTTTCGGGAAGACTCTTCACTTCTAAACGCACCAGAAGGTACTTCGCTTGATCAATCTCGTGAGCATTGATCAATTCGTCAATTTTGTCATAAAGCTCTGACAGTTTAAGAGTCCCCATATATGTATCATCGGATATTCCCTTTGATTTTTAAAATCATACAGAAATCTGTCTCATATTGAGAAGATCTAAAGTACATGATTGAGACTCAATAGGGAATTTGAGACAATTGAAGTCAGCATTAGAGGGGGAACATTCCAATGAATTCTTGGAAGTTTTGGACCGGCATCCTTTTGGCCACAATTTTAATCACCTTCAGTTTTCAAAACTGCTCTGTGGACAACTTTGGCACTGAAGGCAACGGAACTCCCTATGAAGGTCTTTCTGTTGGTCCAGAAGGTCGGATCGGAACAGAACCCGATGATGACAATCAAACTGAAAAGCCACCTTCAACTGAGAACAACGGTGGCGAAAATCCAAATTCACCTCCGGCCGCCATAGAAATAGAAAACATCGAATTAAATTGTAATTTCAACGGCAGTTCGCTGTTTACGAATTTGGCTTTTGGTACAACCGCAGCCAATGAAAATGCCATGATTTTAACTTTTGCAGACCATACTCAAAAAGGTATAATTCTCGATTCGACGATGTCCCGACAAATTCCAATGGACCACCTGCATTCTACTGGTGATCATATCGATTTGATTATCTATGGAACAGACAGTGCTTCGATCACTTACACAAACTCTAAGGGGCCAGTCAGTACGGCCATGACCAGCTGTCACTAGAATCAAGTCTGACTGGTAAAATACATATAGGGGACAAAAAAAGCCAACCACAATCCCAATACCAATGCGTAATTCATTATTCGAACTTTCATAGGGCTGTCATAACACAAGCTTTTTTGCAAGACACCAATGTCTGACATTTGGGAAAATTCTTCAATTCTCTAGGAAGATTTCTGGCAAAACTTTTGACAATTTTTCGTTTCGAACCTGGTCCATTTTATGATTGAAATCGAGGAACTGGGAATAGTGATTCTCTTCATCAACATCTAGGGTTAGTTTCAAGTGTCCTTCTAGGACCTTCAGATGTCTTGTGTTCATCGTAAAAAATGAATCTGGATTTTGATAAACAGCTCTGTGTTTGTCCAAGAAATCTTGCATTTGTTTAACAGCCTTTTCACGAATCGGGCGTGGTAAAACATTCGCCTTCAATTGAAAAGGTATATGCAGGTAATTGAAATACGGCAAGCAAGGCATATCATTTTTAAACTCTTGCAAATACTCTAGGAGTTCCGTCATTCGTGAGATAGTATAAGCTTGATAAACGGTATGAACCTCAATATGCAAATTGATTTCTTTTCGCAAATCAATCAATCTCCTCAGATTCTGATCCACCTTCTTCCAGCGCGCTGGTGCCCGAACAATATCATTCACTTCGCCGAAGCCATCCACACTTCCATAGACGTAGACTTTTCTAAATTTCTTCCATTTCTCAATCAGTTGGCTTGGCAGAACTGTCAAATTTGTATGATATGTTAGCTCAATTTTTTGCGAGCGCCCAGACTCTATCAATTGATCCAAAATATCATATTGAGCTTTGATGACAAATGGCTCTCCCCCAGTCATCAGTACTTTTTCAACAGTTTCTCCCAATTCACTGAGAATCTTTTTGTAATGGGACTCATCAGTCCAAGCTTTCGAAGCCTTTTCAAACTCTTCATAAGAGTAATAATCAGGAGATTGATCCTTAAAGATTTGAGAAAATTCCTTTTCTAAAAGCTTCGAGTTAGTTGGGTTGCACATTCGACATTTTATGTTGCAGTTGTTTCCCAAAGCAAAATCGACATATTTAATCTCGGGAGGCGTTTTTCCATCGGTCGTCGTATTTTTTAGATGCTGATCTAAGAGGCGAGAGTAACCAACAACAAAACCCTGTCGAATCGAATAGCCGCCCGTATCCTCATGCAAATAACAGCGACTGCACTCGGTGGGCCTTTTTCCATCGAGCATTTGTCTACGAATACGCGTCAATGAGGAGTTATTATAGTAATCCTTTACAGACTTCACTTGACTAAAATAGTAACGCTCACCTTGCGGAGTTTGGATGTCTCCATCGGCGCCTGAGTTGCAACACACCCGCATGGCTTCATTAGGCCCCACACTGACATGCATAAAGGGCAAGGGGCAGTAAGAGTTGCGAATCTTCTCTGGCATCTCCACCGATTCAAAAAAATTGGGTGGATCTTCCACGTG
>CBDUOS010000117.1:0-10935 GCA_965368905.1 uncultured Bdellovibrionales bacterium
TGATCTCAGCCCTTGAGAAATTACGAGGCACTGTGGACTCTGTGGAAACCCAAGAGGCGGCTTTTCAATCCATGAAAATTTCCAACAAGAGCGGGTTTGCCGAATGGTTCTCTACTCACCCCCCTCTCGACAAGCGTATCAAAGCATTACAAAATCGATAGGCTTTTATTGCAAAAAACCCGGGCGGCAGGATAAAAGAAGTGTATGTCTTTTTACCGTCCGCTTTTTTGCGCGCTGGTTTTGCTGATAGCAACCGGATGCGCTTCGATCACCAACCGCCACCAATACGTCCGCGTAGTGCCAGAATCGGAAGACACCGATATTTACTATGACGGAGATAAGGTGGGGCAAGGGGCCAGTACGGTCTACATCACCCGCTCCAAGCACCCTAAAATTGTTTTCAAAAAGGATGCTAAAGAAAGTCACATCAATCTCGACACCACCTATCGCTGGGGTCACTCCTTTGGTGGTAATATTTTGATTTACCCCTACACTCCTGGAGGTTGGTTGATCGACTATATGACCGGCGCCGCTTGGGAAGCCGAAGATCGCATTGACCCTGCTAAAGAATACAAACTGAAAAACACATCCCGCCTGATCATCTTACCCACAACCAACACCAACAGTGTGGACTCGCGAATGATGGGCCGGCGAATCGAACGTTGGCTGCAAGTGAACCAACCTGGCTTGCACGCCCTCCCCTTTGACACCACCTACTACCAAATTGTGGGCATGGGGTTTGATCACGAATCGGCTGAAATTCCAGACGACACTGACACCTTTAACGAATTAGTTTACGAAACTCGTGCCACCCACCTGGTGTTCAGCGAGTATGACGACTATAAAAAAGTCATCAACTTGGCCATCTACAGCCCTTACAGCGAGAAGGTGGTGAAACGATTTAGTATTCCACACACCGATACTCATGTCAGCCAATCAGCATGGAATTGGTTTTACACTGAAATCTTTGAAGTTGTCCCCAATACGTTTTCCATCGGAACCTTAGAAACTTTTTACAGTGGATGCGCCGAGCAACCCGACCTAACTGCTCGCTACTGTGCAGCCAGCGGAAAAAGATCAGTTCTCAGTTATCTGTCATCAATCAGTTTGACCAGTGTACTGCACTATCGAAAACGACAGCCCTGGCGCGTTTATTTTCGTTTTTATCCTGATTTTAGTATCTCTAACAATCAAGTCGAATTCGACAAATCTGAAACCACTCTTCCCGACCTCGATATGGATTGGGTCTTTATGAGCATGGGCTATGGCCCCCGCTTTAGTTTTATTCTGCCGGTTGGTGAACTGTTTATGGAGTTAACACCTTTTGTGGCGATGAACTATTTGCGGCTTCACTCAAAACCCAATTATGACAAAACCCATTGGGTGGGAAAAACTGGCGTCTCCTTTCAACTGGGTATGAACTCTTGGATTGCAAACCATTGGAATATGCGCTGGTACGTCAAAGCCCAAGGACAAAATCTTCTTGAAGACCGAGACATCAGCGCGATTGATCCCAACACAAAGTTCCGGGGTAACCTGATGATTGCTCAAACAGGTCTCTCTATTGGGTACTACTTCCACGAAGAAAAAACCAAGTTCTTCGACTGGATGGGGATCTTTTAATTAGACTCTAGTCTAGTGAGAAACACCTGCCGATTTCCGATAAGATACTATGGGATTTTTGAATTTTCTTTTTAAAAAATTAAGCAACACTTTGGCCGCCAAAGAAATTAGCCCCCACAGTTGGGACAATGCGGTTATTGAGAAAGCCGAATTAACAGACGCTGATCTCGAAAACTTTATGCCCAATCTCAAAATCTACTTGGGTGAAGACAATTTCGAGGAAGTTTACAAAAAGTTTAAAAAACCAGCCTTGTACTTTGAAAGGGAAATTAATTTTATTCGAGACACTGGAGAGCCACTAAATCGAGAGCTGTCTCTTCTCTTGTCTTTCGATATCGCCAAAGTGATGGAAAAACAGAATAAGAAAAACATCCATGAGCTGCGATCGATCGTGGTTTACCCCACCTACCTTCCTGCGGAATATGAAGCTGCTGGAGTTATGTTCGCTAAAGGCCCACGCGGTCACATTGAAAGCTTGTTAAAACTCAAAAACGCTGTGCTCTTAACTGATATGATTTCCGATAAGCATTCCACTTTCAACCCTTACGTGAAAGAGCTCGAAAGCTTTTTCAGGCAAATTAAAAAAGGGATCAGCACTGAAGCCCTTTCCGAATTTAAAATTCACATCAAAGGCATCGCAACCTATACGAAAAAAAATTACACAAAAGAAAATATAAAAAAATCCTACGAAGTGTCCTCAGCAGATATACAGTCTGTGATTAACAACTCACTTGAGCCAGAGGATCTACACCAAGTCGTCAATGAAATTCAAAAACAATGGGATTCTATGATCGCTTCAGATCAGTACTCCATTCACTTTTCTTGGCCTCACCTTCTGACTTATATGGCCGAAAAGGGAAAAAATTTATTTACCCACGAGATGGCTCATTTTATTGACTACCAAAACTTCTATACTTTCTCTTTCGACTTCGACAACAAATGGGAAAGTTTAAAAGACAGGTATCAAACCACACGGCCTGACGATTTTGTTCTCGGTGACTACGCCTTCACCAATAGCAAAGAATTCTTTGCCGTGGCCACAGAGTATTATTTTCGTCACCCTAAAACTCTAAAAAACGACTACCCCAAACTATTCAAACTTTTAAAAGACACTTATGGAAAAGTTCCTTTCGATCACCAACCGGTATCAGCTGGCAATATCTTAAGATTGATGAAAAATGTTGATCTTTACAAAGAAACTTCAGAAGTCGCTTGAAATCTAAGTTATCGATCGATGAGCTCCGATTCTTCATCGACAGCGCATTCAATATTCACTTTTCTCTTTTTCAGACAGCAGTGATCAGAGCGAGAACCAATGCACACACAAAAATGATACTCAAAATAACTTATCAGGAGTCTGAAGTGATACTGCCCACCGCATCGTGAGCGTGTAGACTCTCGTAGTGGTGGGTCTTCACTTGAAAGCGAGCAATCGATTTACAGGACTCAAGAGCGTGCTTCATGATTCGCAAAGCATCTTCCACAAACATGGCGTTCTCTCCATTAAGGCGGGCAAACTCTTGCTCATCTTCACGTTTCACGGCACTTTGCACTGGCGTAGCCAATTGCTCCTCAATTTGGTCAATAAAAGGAAGCACTTCCACATCCGCTCCGGTGTCTTTCATGACCAGCTCAATATCGGCGCGACTTCGTTGTGAGTGAGGAGTTGCAATTTGTGAGCTCCCCAACCATTCATAGACTTTATCGAATGATAAATTGTCGTTACAAAATTCTTTTGCAAAGGATTGTTGATAAAGCTGTCGAGCCAAAGCGGCTGAACAAGGGCAAGTGCTTGAGTAATAAAGGGAGAAACCAAGAGTCAGTTCCATTTTCCCCTGCACCATTTCAGCCTGTAAAAAGACAGGGTACTCTTTCCAACCTTTATTATCGCTTAAAAGAGCCTTTCTTTTATGAAGCTCTTTCCAACGAAGAATTATTTTAGAGGCATCAGCCAACCCCCCTTGGGTGTCGATAAAACTCTGTAACAAACGCTTGATGGTCGCAATGTTTAAGCGCTGGTGTTCCAAGCCTTTTTGCAGATCCATGTACAAACGGGACATATGAATCCCCTTGGCATCGGCTTTAGTGAGGTTTACGAATATATCCGCTTCACATAGAACCTGGGCACCGTGGGACAGAACCACAGGGAGAGCGACCTTTTCCATACCCACCCACTGCAACGGACTCATCAACTCTGGAGCTTCATTGGTGGCAACATCAGGCATTTCTTTTTTCTGGTTAGGATCTTTCAACATTGTCTTTTCCCTCTCTATTAATATGGGGGCCATTTCACGGTTCGCAAGCGTCTTCAACCCCCTTTTATCAGATTCCCTACCAAATACAAATGATGGACTGAAAAAGTTCACAAATATTTAAACAATAAATGTTAATATGCGTTAAGTTCCTGTTTTTAAATAAAAAAAAGGAAGTGCTTTCACACTTCCTTTAAAAACTAGCAACAAAGACCATCGTTATTGAGTTGGCTTAATCAGTATGCCTATGGCCCGAAGTTCCAAGCAAGAGAAACAAAGATCGACATATAATATTAGGACCCCCTGACAGATCACACACCATAGTCCAGTCCCCAATGTTTAAGGTCCTCATCCTGCAAGCCTTTGATATACTTAAACTCTCATGAAACGACAGCCCCGCCATGCCGCCATTTTATTTTTCATCCTTATGATCTGTTGCCAGACTGGCTGGGGACAAAACCAGCAGGCCCCACAAGAAGGCACCGGCTACTTTGATTTGGGCATTAAGACAGGCTCCCTCCTTCCTTATGATATTGAAGGGGTTCGCGAATTGTTGCCGATTTGGGGGGTCAAAATGGGCCATGATGTGAGCTCTACCCTTTCTTTGGAGTACGATTTGGACATCGCTCACGCTAAGGGTGTGAACTACTTTCTGCTCTACTTCAGCCTGCGCCACGATTTTGTGGTCGGAAACGTTTTGCCTCTGTTTTTCACATTGGGTGTGGATGGTCACTTCTACAAACGCCGTGACTCCTATGGTGAAATCACGGGCCGCCTCACCGAATACGATTACCAGTTTTCATCAGGTTGGCATTTGGGATTTGGCACCGAGACCCCAATTTATGGTGATTTACTTTTTAGAACAGATTTTCGCATGGGATTCAGTCCCGGTCGACAACTGGTGGTGACTTTGGCAGGAGTATACCGCTTTTAACAGAGGACATACAACATGAAGACACGTCTAAGTTTATTGTTTTTCTCTCTCTCATTTCTTACAACGGCGGCATATGCCAACGTGGTAGGAGTCGATGCACAGAACTTCAACCCGACAACCAACGGTTTGGACTTTGTCACCGTACAGTCCTCTGAAACTCTGGAACCGGGAATCATCAACCTCGGTTTGTTTTTCAACTACGCAATCAATACTCTCCCCAACTACGTGAACACAACCACCCAGTCGCGCACCGAGCCCGCTGATGAATTGTTCTCTATGGATCTGAGCATTGGCTTGGGTTTAACAAAAGATTGGGACATCGGTTTTGCCGTGCCGCAAGTTCTGGCGCAAAGTGTGGATGATAACAACACCGTGTTTCGCGGCCGCTTTGGAAACACCGGAGTGACTGAGTATCGATTCAATACCAAATATCGATTTTTTGGAGACTCCAAAGGAGGCTTGGCTACAATCCTATCTATGAACTGGCATGTGATTGAAAACTACCCCTTCACAGGAACCGATCCCGGCCCCACATTTAATATCGAGTTGGCTTACGATTTTACGGTCGGTGGTTTTAACATTGGTACCAATATTGGTTACCGTTTTCGCAACCCTGGCGAACCAATTGCCGGAATTCCCGTTGAACCCTATCCCGACCAATTTATTTTCTCATTGGCCGGAAGTTATTTGCTAGAAAGTATTAACACGAAAGTCATCGCCGAACTTTTCAGTGCCCTGCCTACTGAAACGGTTCAATTCACCAGTGACCGCGAACTTTCCTCCGCAGAAGCTTTACTCGGACTCAAATGGGACGTGAGCAATTCCATGGCTCTACACATTGGTGGTGGGACAGAGCTTTATCAAGGAGCGGCTTCACCCGACTGGCGTATGTATACGGGGATCAACTGGGCGATCGGTCCACTTTTTGGTAAACAGTATGAGGCCGAGCCCGAAGTGGCTTTTATCGAAGATTTGGATTTTAATGCCAATCCTGATGGCAGCGAAACCTTTATCGCCAAAGATGTTCTTTTTGAATTCGACTCAGATCGCGTCACCCCTGACTTTCGAGCCACTCTGCAAAAATTGGCCAATTACTTAATGCGCGGTAACGGATTTCAAACTCTCGTGATCACCGGGCACACGGATTCAATTGGTAGTACTCTCTACAACGATCAGCTCAGTCAAAAACGAGCCCGATCTGTAAAACAAGAACTGCACAACTTCTTACCTCCATCGGAGCACGGCAAAGTTCGTGCTCTCGGTCGAGGCGAAAGAGAACCCATCGCAGACAACGGTAACTATCAGGGCCGAGCACTCAACCGTCGCGTAGAATTCAACGTGGTACGAGGCTCATAAGCCTCATCCATGATGAAGGAAGATGGCTGGGATTTCTAACCTAGTTGACCATACCTCTATACTCTTTCGGTTGACCCTTTTTAATGTAAAACAAACGAGTGTCAGCAGAATTTAAAATTTCCACTTGCAAACCATCGCGCTTAGCCAACTTACTTTTATGCTTCAATTTGCTGGCGCTTTCTACAAAAAGATAGACGTTGGATAAGATTTTTTTCTTATCAAGCGCGAACAGAGTCCGATTGTTTAAAGAAAAAGTCCGAATTTCATGAACCTGATAACCAGACTTTGTCGAGACCACAGCAATGGCTTTCAATCGATTATTGAAAGTGACCAAAAGACCCACATCCCTTTTACCGTCACCATTGAAGTCGCCCATGGCAGTCATGGGCAAACTTTGCGGATCTTTGGGCGTGTACAGTTTCCAGACATCATCACTAAAATTTTCGATCTGCAAAATTTTGGCTTTTGGATTCCATGCTCTTAGAGCTCCTTGAACATTCTCGTTCATTTGCACCGTCACATCTTTCCCATTGCGTAATATTTTTGGTTCATCCGCTTTTGTGTCAGCTGCGACTGCTCCGACACTCAGTGAGAACACCCAAATCAGCGAAAAGAAACTTGTTTTTTTTGGTATTCGCATCACAACACCACCGATCGTCGATTGTTTCTGTAACGAGCGGGAGCTGGCGAACCAGTGGTGAACGACAGACTGTTCGGACGTCCGTAACTGCCAGCACTGGCATACCGAGTGTTTCCACTGCCTGTGACATCGCCACCGGTGATGACCGAAGCCACGTAGGTCGGAAAGTCACCGGCCCCTTGGGCAGCCGCTTCTTGTTTAGCAGCGAATTCATTTTGATCGGCACTGCCACAGTACCTTGAATAAAAGATATGATCTTGCAGCTGACTCAGTTTTGTCATTTCTTGATTCCAACGTGGGTTCACATAGTCCGCATGGTAGTGATCGGCCACGCAACCTCGAAATCCCATGGCCTGGTTCATTGCCTCAACACAGCTATGCCCTTCGGGCACCGACGTTCTTGAAGATAACTGATTGTACCAACTGAACTGTTGGTCCTGTGTGATCACTTCACAAATGCCATCCGGCCATTGCTCGGCTCCGACACGAGTCATTACCACTTCACCAACAGCCACTTGGCCCTCGACTTCCTGGTTGCCCGCTTCGTTAAAGCAGTTACAAATCATGCATGTTAATGGATCTTGACCATCTAAGGTTTGGCAAGAAGTTGCCGCGAACCCAATATTACCAAAAGATAAAATAGAAATAAGTATAATAGATCTCATACTATCCCCCCCTGCCCTAAAACGGTGCAAAATGAGGACCGTCTGAGATCCAACTGAAGGGGTGCTCAACTGCAAAGAACGACCACTTCGTTTAAATGCGTCTCAAAATTGAACACTCTTAACTAATAGTTATAAACTCAGAGTTAAGAAATTTAAGCCCGAAAAGGTTTACTGAGCGCAGTCGAGGCTGACTTGCTCGTTGGTGTTCTTTGGATTGTACATAATCAGAACGCGAGGCTGCGTGATTTCAACACGAATCAAGTTAACCGACTCTGCAATTAACTCGCCATTTTGCCGCCAACTCATTCCTAACCACTTTCCATCAGCCATAACGGTGAGTTCGTTTTGCTCTCCTTTAACTATGATTTCAGGTACATCGTGACCTTTGCTCGAATCAGGCGCTTCATAGCTTTTTTCCACGAACTCGGAGTCCGTGACAATCAAAGCGTTGCAAGTGATTGCTAAAGCACTTTGTGAAATGAGTATAGTTAAGATGGTAATTAGAGCTTTCATATTCCCCCCAATATTTAAATTGAGGGGTATCATGCCAATTAAGAATTAATCAATGCAAAACCGGATTTCAACTTCCTCACCCAAAGTGGAGGGGCGAATCAAACTGTTGCGAGCATCGATCGAATAATTGCTACGACGTCCATCAACAAAGACCTGCATATTGAAACGTCCATCAATGGTTTCTACACTGTTCAAACTCAAACGAGTTCGAGAAGAATTATAGATCGGATACTGTGTATGTGTTCCAACCGATTCATTTGTAATATCTTCCATTTCATTGACCATTCGAGTCGCAATTGTTTCTAAGCTCGAGCTAGTGGCCGTAGCCAAATCCACTGTTGCCCCCTGGCGTCCTGCTTTTGCAACCACTTCTAGATAACCTTGACCGATATCGGCTTGGGCATGGGCAGAAGAGGGAATGGTGTTTCGGTCTCGATAAACCATAGCACCAATAGCGTAAGGGCGATCTCCAGCAAATCGAACGGCTTCGGCGTAAACGCGAGTTGCGTTGATTCCACTGCAGTACCAATCGAACATTTCCGCTTCATCACTTTTATAATCCACTTCACCACCACGGTGAGAGTAGTAACGACCAGTGATCGCATCAAAGTGTGGAGCTCGTGAAGAATAATTTGTAAATGGCACACAGGCATCATTTTCATCAGACAGAAACATCACAACCCAACCGTTGTCCGCTGGGACATGGGCACGATTGGTACCCGTGATGGCATGGTAAAAGTTATATAGGCCTAATTCATCGGAACCAGAGTGAGGTCCTTCCCAATTCCAATCTTGAAAATTTCCACTAGTCACTTCGATGGTTCCATGGCTGCGCTTGGCAATGGAGATCGGGCTCTCTCGCATAAACTCATTCAACTTGCTCAACAGTTGCGAGCGTTTCGAAGAGATCTCAGAGGTATTGCTAATGGTAATGGTCAAAGGCTCTGTTGTGTGTCGATAAAAAATTTGTGAATTGTTAGCTGGCGAAGCAGAACGAACGCCACCATAAGAACCACTAGGAGCATGTCCCGCAATCACAGAAACGCGAACTTCTAAACCGTCTCGGACCATATTGGCAATAAAGTGATCCGCCAAGGCACGTCCAACAGCCACCCGGGCAGCATCAAAAGAACGAGAGGAATCCACAACCAACCAAACGTCCACTCCCTCAATTGGATTACGACGAGTATCTCTATATATGTTACGGTAGCATTTTCCAGAATCGCTGGTGATATCACAACGAGGGGGATCCCAAGTCAAATCAGGCACATCATCGGTCAGACCATCATCGCCACGATCACAAAACACCGCACTGGTGTTATCGCAACGGACGGCATCGCCGTCATCGAATGAGCTAAAAGGGTCATCGACATTGTCGGGCTCGGGCGATCTTTGAGCCTTTGTGTTTTCATCAGCTTCAAAACTCGCATTATTACATGCCAATTGGTTAAATATTAATGTTGCCAAAAATAAAACCAAAACTTTACTTATTAAAGATTTGGATAACATTAACGTCCTCCTCTCAAATCTCTTAGTATATGCAGAACTCAATTATAATATCTTCTCCCGAACCATTAGGTCTCACGAGATCATTGCTCGTTGTTGAATAGTTCACTCGGGTTCCATCGATAAAAATCTGTAGGTTTAATGCGCCTTGAATGATCTCAATTTCATTCAATCCAATTCGCCGGCGATTGCTATCTCCATATATAGGATAATAACTGTAACCTTCGGTGCCATCGTAAACGTTGCGATAACATTTGCCTGTGTTACTTAGAATCTCACAACTGGGGTGCGAAGGATCATTCGGTGTGGGATCTTCATAGTTAGGGTCGTCATAATCTGAATCATCATCGTAGTTGGGATCATTTAATCCGGTATCACCAGTATCATCGTCATCGGTGTCGAAGAAGTCTTGATCAACACTTTCTGGTTCAGGGGCTTCTTGGCTCTTGGCACCGTCGTCAGATTCAAAGCTGGATTTACTACATGCTATTTGGTTCATCACCAAAGCCGCCGTTAATAAAACCAAAACCTTGTAGATAAAAGATTTGGATGACATGATTTTCCTCCTTAAAGTACATACCAGTTATTTGCAAAATCCGACCCATGGTGTGTGAATCCGTAACTCACTGAAATAACTTAAACATAACCAAAGTCCACCCCACCAAGTGCCGTATTTAGTCATTGTAAGTGTTACTGACTGCAAAAATTGTCACAAAGATGATAGATTTTTCTAACGAACAGAATTAGTACAAAAATTACTGTATTGGAGCGATCAACTGGTTAATGAGTGGAAAAACCTGGACAATCCAGAGCTTAAAAGAATCCTACAAAAACAACTTCTCCGAGGCGCGATCTTCCTTATCCTTTTGGTTGGTCTTATTCTCTTCGTCGGCTCACTCTTTCAAGAAGAAATCCATGCCTTTGCAGAATGGATGGTCGAACATTTTGGTTTTTGGGGTCTTGGGGCCTCTGTTTTTGTCGCAGATATGATCATCTCCCCAATTCCACCTGACGCCGCCTTGTATCTGATCGGACGCAGTTCGATGCATGAGCAGTGGTTACTATGGGTTCCTCTTCTCGGGCTGGTTTCAACAGCAGCAGGAGTTGGCGGTTGGTTGATTGGCAAGAAGCTGCAACATGTGAGATTTTTCCGCAGAATTATTGTAACCTTTGGGCGTGAACATAGAGGGCGAATTAAACGCTTTGGATTTTGGATGGTGGTGATCGGCGCTCTCACGCCACTGCCTTTTTCCCTGACCTGTTGGCTGGCAGGCATCTTTAAATTGCCACTCCAGCCCTTTGTTTTGGCGGCACTGGTTCGAGTGCCACGCTTTATTATCTACTATTGGGCCATTTTCCTATCCGGTGAAATTGGCGAACTGATCAACAACCTGTTTTAACGAATCTCCAAATCAAAAGGGAGTCGCATGTAGACCTTTTCATGCA
>CBDUOS010000118.1:0-10757 GCA_965368905.1 uncultured Bdellovibrionales bacterium
GTATTCAATATTCTGGCACTCTTATTTTTTCTTCAGTTTGCGACCTCAGCTTGCAGCCAAGAGGATATTGAAGCCGGAGAAATGGAAGAGTCCATTGGCCTCCCCGACGAAGGTCATCGTGAAGGAGAAGTGGAAGTCGGAGATCCCATCGAAGCCCCCAACGCCTGTTTGCAAAATATGTATTTCGATCAGATGCAAGGTCATTGGTTCCAGCGCGCTTGCAACTCCGCCTCGCAGGCTCAAATGGATCAGGTGAACGCTGGTAACATGAAAAAGGAAATGTTTCTTTCACAATGCTATCAAGAGACCAACAACTCTTGTTGGTGCGATCAGTTGGTTCGCCCGAACCCGGATAGCATCGATACCTTTCATTGCACCTACGGGCAAGATCAAGTGCACCAACTGATTCACCCCAATGAAGACACATGGGCTTATGCTTTTGAAGCGGTTAAAATAATCGAGGAGTTTGCACAGCAAAATATAGAAACCCGTATTGTTTATAACTGGTGGCGTCCCGAGCCCTACAATGGAAACGTGGGCGGCGCTTCCGGAAGACATCCCTTTGGCACCTCTGTCGATGTTCGTTTCGAAACCAAAGACATGCAAGAGGAAGCTTTCTTTAAACTTTGTAAGATGCGAGCCCAAGGACGTATTCGAGCCATTGGTTACTACGCCTCGACAGCTCTCCACCTAGGCATTGGTGACTCACGCGCCAACACCTGGGGCAAAGCCTGCCCTTGACCTTATAAAAATGCAACAGAATGAATCTCTCTTACTGTTCTCCGGTGTCGAGCAAAAACGCTTCGACAGGATGATCGGAGTCCGTTGAGGCAGCATCACGATCTTGATCCCGTTGTGCTAGCTTTTGCCCACGAACCACACGTAAAGGCCGCCACGAAGAAAACTCTGTCGTTTTCCGTGCACTGACTTCGCGCACACGCCACTGGTAGTCCTTATCGAAAAACAACATAACATGGTGAAAGTGTCGTTCACCCACTTGGCTGTAGACTATATTTCCGTTGGAGACTTCCACTTCGTAACGAGTGGCCTCAGGGTCTCTTTGCCAGAGCAGTTGAACCGCCCCTTTGTTACCGGCATTTTGTGAATCCACCACCACTTCGGGAGTGTATATTTTATTCTCAAAAGGTTCATCTGCGTTGGCAGTTGTACACAATGCTAGAACCATTATGGCTAATAGTGTCTTCATAGCTGACCCCCTAGTAGAAACTCTTTTTCGGCCTTTTTTAACTTTACTTAAGTCCGAGCTGTCTATCTTTGGGACAGAGCTTTCTAGAACCGTGAAGTTCGGGGCATTTAAATCACCTAGAAAAAAGGTGTCAAAAATATCGTCATTAAAAAAGTTGAAAAGTCTCCCCAGAAGCCGGCACTTCGGAATCTAAATCCAGTTCATATTTGAGACGATAAGCCAAGGCGCGAGATGAGGTCAACTCACCATGATTAAGAAAAATTCGACTGGGTTTCTTTTCAATTTTTGAAACCCAATCCACGAGTTCGTCAGAGTCGGCATGAGCCGAAAGAGCCTCCACCGTTTTAATTTCGGCTTTCACCGGAATCAATTCTTTGTGAATGCGAATGGTCTTTAAACCTTGCTGCAACAAACGCCCTTTCGTCTCTTCCGCCTGATAACCTACAAAAAGAACAATCGAGTTCGGGTCAGGCAGTCTTTCTTTTAAATGATAGAGAATGCGCCCACCAGTTAACATCCCGGCCGCCGAAATAATTATGATTGGGCCCGACTTGTGCACCAAGCGCATCGAGTCTTCCACTCTCTTGACCTTGATAAAGCTTGGCGGACATAAAGCCGGCTGTACCTTTTCTTGATCAATTCGCAACTTTAGATCGTCGCCACCCCGAACATAAAGCTCGGTTGCCTCTAGAGCCATTGGGCTATCCAGGTAGACATCAATTTTTGGTAAATCGGTCTGCTCGAAAATTTTCCGCACCATATACAGAATTTCTTGGGTTCTCCCCACCGCAAAGGCGGGAATCACCAATGCGCCTCCTGATTTCTGAATCGAGCGAATGGCCTCTTCTAAATCCTGCTCTGGCTCTTTTTTCGGTTGGATTCGATCCCCATAGGTCGTCTCTAAAACCAAAGCATCGGTTTCCATCACCTCTTCGGGGCCCTTGATTACGCGTTGTCGATTGTTCCCCAAGTCACCACTGAAGGTGAGTAGGTAAATCCCATTGCCTTTATCCATGGAAAACTGAACGATGCTCGAACCTAGGATATGCCCTGCGCGAATAAAGCGAAAACTGAGTCCCTCCCGCAAGTCATGCCACTCGTGCCGCGGCAAAGGCTGAAACAACTTCAAACTTTCCATTGCTTCCTTGGATGAAAACAGAGGTTCACTGCGTTTGCCTGAGGCCGATGACTTGCGACGCGCATCTTCTTGTAGCAAATAAGCGGTATCTGGCAATAAAACTTCCGCCAAATCTTGCGTCCCATGCGTACAATAGACCGGACCACGATACCCGAACTGAAACAGCTTCGGCACCATTGCCGAGTGATCGACGTGGGCATGGGTAAGGATCACCGCATCCAAAGACTGAACAAACTCTTTACTATAGGTTTCCCAGTTTCTTCTGCGTATCTGTTTCGGGCCCTGAAACATACCACAATCAATCAAATAGCGATTCCCATTATACTTAAGGAGCGTGGCACTCCCTGTAACAGTGTGGTTCGCCCCGATAAATGTCAATTCAGCTTTCTTCAAAGCTCACCTCATAAGATAAAGGTTTACCAGCAAAAAATTCTTCTAGATTATCAACAGTCACTGCCGAAATCTGTTGCAAAGAGAGCTCCGTCAAATAGGCTTGATGGGAGGTCACGATCACATTGGGAAAACTAATCAATCGAGCCAACTCGTCATCATCCACTCCTTGGTCAGAAAAGTCCTTTGAAAAGTAAGCCTCTTCTTCTTCGTATACATCCAATGCGGCTCCGGCGATTTTTCTCGTTTTAATTGAATCGATGAGAGCCGTGGTGTCGACAAGTCCACCCCGACTGGTGTTAATTAACAGGGCTGAAGATTTCATCATCGCCAAACGGTCGTCATTGACCATGTGAAAAGTTTCAGGATTTAATGGAACATGCAAGCTGACATAGTCAGACTCTCTAAAGATTTCTTCAAGTTCAACATACTGAAGGTCGCGGTCCGAGTTCAAACTCTCGTCTGGATTTAAATCATAGGCCAAGATTTGACAATTGAATCCATCCAATAGTTCAATCAAAGCTTTGCCGATTTGTCCGGTACCAATCACTCCCACTTTCTTCTTAAACAAGGTGTGTCCGACGAGTCCATCCAACGAGAAATTAAGCTCCCTCGTTCTATTCAGGGAACGATGAAGTTTGCGTGCCAAACAAAGCATTTGCAGCAGTGCAAACTCTGCAACTGACTGAGGGCTGTAACCAGGAACCCTTGAGACTTTAATTCCAAACTTCTGAGCGGCATGTAAGTCCACATTGTTAAAGCCGGTACAGCGAAGTGCTACAAATCGGACACCCAAATCTGCCATCACCCGCAAACACTCCCAGTTCAGATCGTCATTCACAAAACAAGAAACAACCTCCGAGCCCCGACAAAGATCCACAGTTTGTGAACTTAAAGGGCTATCAAAAAAACGAAAATCAAACTGACTTTGCGGTGGATAGTAGGATTTTTCATAATTTTTACAATCAAAAAAGGAGACTGTTTTTATCGGCATAGTCTTATGTTAACCAGGCCTCTCTTCTTTAACAAGACTTGGCATGCGAATTGTACATTGTTTGATATTATAGTGAATCAAACCCATGAATGTGACATTATGTCACAAATCCGGTAAAAGCGGTGCCGAAATGGCAGAGGACTCAATGAAGAACATCATCCCCTTTCTCACAATTCCACTCCTACTCCTATTCACCACTCGCTGTGAATCTCCGGGGAGCTCCATGCAAGGTTGGTCGTTGCAGATGCAAGGCATGGCCGAAGCATATGAAAAGCTCCTCCCCTACATGTACGATAGCCAACGCTACCAGAATCCCAACAATGAAAAGTTTATAAGTCTTTACCTTAAAAACCTCAATGAGAGTGCATCGGGTCTGAATCGACACACAGGAAAAGGTCTCAGCGGCAACGATCCTCTCTTTGCCGTCGGATTGGTTGGCCTCAAAACCATGATTAAGAAAGCCTCTGAAAGTTACTTTGTTGAGAGCTACGAGTATTCGCAAAAACTGTTACAGGCTTCTGTTCAGTACTGTAATAGCTGTCACACGCGTACCAATCTGGGTCCTACTTTTATTAAGTGGGATAAGTTTGAGTCCATCACCAGCCAAATGAACCCTGTCGACCACGCCGACATCTTGGTCGCCACTCGTCAATTCCCCAAAGCCGTCGAAATTCTAGAACAAGGGTTGGTTAACCAAAAGATCGACAAGAAACAGCGTCAAAAAGCCCTTGAGAAGGCCATGGTGGTCACTCTACGCAACCTGCAAGACCCACAAAAGGCTTTGGATGTTCTAGACAAAACATCGAGCCCAAATAAGGACTGGAAGGCTTACCTTGTGAAGTGGAAAAAAGGACAGTTGAAAAAGACTAAAACCACGGCCCAACTCCTGAAAACTGCAAAGGTGGAAGGCTCTCACTTTGTAGAAGCCATTCACAACAGCTTGGTGCTGCACCAAGCCCTGAGTGCCGAGGTGGCCGTTCCCAAGCGGGCTCAGATATATTTTTCTTTGGGCAAGATCTATAAGGAATACTCCAACTTGGTCTCTTGGAGACTTCCAGAAAACTACTTTGAAACCTGTATATACCAAGTTCCAGGAACCCAATTGGCTCTGAAGTGCTATTATGCACTGGAAAGTTTACAAATCAAGAACCCCAAACTTGAGTCAAACCCCCTAACCAACATACAAAAAGCCAAGCTAAGAAAACTAAAAGTCCTGGCTACGGAAAAACCCGCAAACAAAGGTCCTGTATCATTTGGCGTGGGCACCGAGGATCTATAAGGAGACCCCATGAAAACTTCAAACTTACTCGCTGGCCTCGCGATTCTTTCCATGATGACCACAGCCTGTGTGATGCGATCCATTACCCCTGGTGACACCATGGAAATGAATATGGACTTTGACCTAACAGCTGTCGATATGCGCCACGGTTGGGCTTTTATGTCGCCTCCGAAATTGACCTATGTCGGCACCAACGACAAAGACTCCATCGCTCGCGGCGAGAAGCTGTTCACTCAACACTGTCAAAAGTGCCACGGAGAGTCCGGCGTCGGCAACGGCCCTCTCGCTAAAGAAATGAAGTACAAGCCCGCCAACCTACAAAACCTAACGGGTGGAATCACCAACACTTACCTTGTGGTTCAAATCAACAACGGAAAAGGCAACATGCCTCGTTGGCAAGATGCACTCAACCAGCAACAGTCTTACGATCTCACCAACTACATTCGGACTCTCAAAGACAAGTACAGCAAAAAGAAATAATTCACTTTGGTGCGACGGCCTGCACTTCGTAAGTCTTTTCGACCCACTCGTCTCCAGACACTTTGTAACGGATCAGAATTGGCAAGCTGCTGGGCATTTGCTCTTGCCAATTGGGAATGGTTACAAAGAAGGGGCGATGCACATCTTGGTTAGGACCAATGCTTCCGGAAATCATGGGTGGAGACAGGACCGCCTCTTCTGTACCTAGGGTCACTTCGTACTGCAGCTCTTCGAAACTGGGATTTTTTAAGTGCATTTTGAAGTTATTCATCAAGCCCTGCTCGTTGACCACGTAGGGTCGCTGATTTTGCCGGAGTACGGCCATAAACAAAGACTCGTGATTGGAAAGGCTAACCGCAAAGCCCACGATCAACAGCACCATCACCACAAAGTAACCGATTAAACGTGGTCGCCATAATTTTCGAGCGACATTTTCGAAATCACTCAAAGCAGCGTAACGAATTAGACCGGTGGGTCTCTTGATCTTTTCCATCACCTCATCACAGGCATCAATGCAAGCAGTGCAAGCGATACACTCCAACTGGGTTCCGCGACGGATGTCGATTCCAGTAGGACAAACTGAAACGCATTTGTAACAGTCAATACAATCCCCTTGCCCTTCCTCTTTCTTAAGACCCTTCTTGCGAGGCTCACCACGGTTGTAATCATAGGCCACCGTCACTGAGTTATGATCCATCAGAACACTTTGAAAGCGTCCGTAAGGGCACATGATGATACAGAACTGTTCGCGGAACCAGGCAAAATCAAAAAGAATGGCTCCGGTAAAAATTAAGACAAAAAGAAAAACCGTCCAACTTTCCGCAGGTGGCTTTTGCATCATCGTCAATAATCGCTCCCAACTGACAAAGTAAGCAATAAATGTGTGCGCGAGAAATGTGGAGACAGCAACAAAAGCGATCCACTTGACGGTGGTTCGTCGCATGTTTTTCAACTTCCAAGGATTTTTTCTAGCCTCTAGCTGATCCGCTCGATTGCCCACGGTCCAACCTTCGATGCGTCGAAACACTTGCTCGATAAACACAGTTTGCGGACAGGCCCAACCACACCAGATTCTTCCCCAGATCGCAGTCGCAATGATTAGACTGAAACCCAAAATACCAAGAACAAAAAACATAAGTGGTCCATCGTGAGCCGCAAAGACATGTCCAAAAAACACAAACTGTCGATGGTAAATATCAAAGAGCACCAGAGGTGATCCGCCCCAACGCAACCAAGGTGTTAGAACAAAGATTGCCAACAGCACAATATGAAACAAGGTCTTTCGAGTTTTCCAAAAACCACGGACACGGGCCGGAATAATCCAAATGCGATTCCCCTCTTTGTCGGTTGTCGCCAGTCGGTCTTCTGGTAGATCTCGAAAGTCCAGTGTGCTCATATCAGTTAACCTTTTCTCCTTGTGGCGCTTTACCGCCAGAGACATTGGTGTCTTTAAAAGTTTCAAGGTAAGTCACGACGGCCAAAACTTCATTGGGGCGTAAAATGGCCTTCCAAGGTGGCATCCCTTTATCAAGAACCCCCTCCATCACAACTCGCTTCCAATCCTCTTGCGTGGCTCCGTGAATCCAGTAAGCATCGGTGAGATTTGGTCCCACAGAACCACCGCCCGTCTCTAAATGGCAAGCCGCACAGTTGGTATTAAATATCTTCTTACCAAGAGCTAAGACTTCTTCAGCCGAAGGCGCGTTTTCGCCCTCGGGAGAGGCGTTGGCTTTTTGCCGATCCCTTTCGACCTGGGCCATGCCGCGACTCAACTCTTCATCCAAACTCAGGCCATCCCCAGATAAACTGAAGTGGATCCAATAGATAAATGAAAACACAATGGCTCCAAAGAATGTCCACAGCCACCACAGAGGAAGGTTGTTGTCCAACTCTTGAATTCCATCGTACTCATGGTCTAATAGTTTTCCTTCATCGCTCATCATTACCCCCTTCGTCCTTCAATGGGATGTTACTGAGAAGATCATATGTTTCTTGTTTTTCGTAAAAATAAACGCGAAATATCATAAACGAAAATGAGAGAAAAAATAAAATGAGGGCCAACAATGTGAGGTCCAGATTTGCAAAATACTTTAAGGCTTCTTGCTTCATTGATTGCCTCCTACGGTCTGACTACCCGGAGCCAATTGATTGTTTTCAAGAGCGGTTTCGTTATCCATGCTCTTCTGCCCCAATGACTGCAGGTAAGCGATCAAAGCAACAATCTGTTTATTCTTTTCAATATCAATACCTTCTGCTTTTAAGCTTTCCACAATCGTTGCCGCCTGCGCCTCGGCCCAACGATCCGCCTCCGCGACTTGGTTATCGGTGTAAGGCACGCCCAACATTTTTAACACGGACAGCTTTTTACGAAGCGAGTAATAGTCCACCTTTTTTGTCAGCAACCAAGAGTAGCGTGGCATGATCGATTTCTCCACCATACTGCGAGGGTCATCCATGTGGCGATAGTGCCAAAGATCGGGGTACTTCTTACCGACCCGAGCCAAGTCCGGTCCGGTCCGTTTTGATCCCCATTGGAAGGGGTGATCATACATACTCTCACCGATCGTTGATGCGGGTCCAAAACGCAGAACATCGGAGGGATGCTTTCGAATCATTTGCGAGTGACAAACATAGCACCCCTCGCGAACATAAATGTCACGCCCTGCTTGTTCCAAAGCGGTGTAAGGATGCACCTCTTGTGATTGGGGTACATACTTGTGAATGTTCAAGGTTGGCCAAATCTCAATAACAGAACCAATCAAAACAGCCACAAATGCAAGGACAGAGAATGTTCCAACCATCCCTTCAAGGCGACGGTGCCATCCCTCTTGGTGAGGTGCCGCGGGAGCTGGCTTTGCAACAATCACCTGTACCACTTCATCGGCGGGAGCTTTGTCAGCAGCCTTCACAGTTTTTATAATATTGTAAACACCGACAGAGTAACCGGCGATATATAAGAGTCCACCAACAGCGCGAATCCAGAATAGAGGCACAATGGTCATCACGGTCTCAACGAAATCGGGATAAACCAAGTATCCACTGCCATCCACAGCTTTCCACATCAAACCTTGGGTGATTCCACTGGCCCACATTGATATGTAATAAAGCAAAATTCCTGTCAGCCCCAACCAGAAATGGGTGTTCATCATGCTTTTGCTGTACATCTCCCGACCAAAAAGTTTCGGAATCATATAGTAGATCATTCCAAACGCGAGAAAGCCGTTCCAGCCCAAAGCCCCAGCATGAACGTGAGCAATGATCCAGTCCGAGTAGTGCGCCAACAGACTCACCGACTTGATGGACAATAGAGGCCCCTCGAAAGTGGTCATTCCGTAAAAGGTCACAGCCGTTACCAGAAATTTCACAATAGGATCGGTCCGCAACAGATGCCACGATCCTCGCAGGGTTAATAGACCATTGATCATTCCACCCCAGCTTGGTGCCCACAGCATCAAACTGAAAACCATTCCAAGAGTTTGCGCCCAATCCGGTAAAGCGGTGTAGAGCAAGTGGTGAGGTCCGGCCCAGATATATATAAAAACCAAAGACCAAAAGTGAACGATGGACAATCGGTAAGAATAAATGGGTTTGTTCACTGCTTTAGGAATGTAATAATACATTAACCCCAAGAAGGGAGTGGTTAAAAAGAAGGCCACGGCATTGTGTCCGTACCACCACTGAACTAAGGCGTCCTGCACTCCTGCAAAGATCGGATAACTTTGAAAATAGCCGACTGGCACTTCCAAAGAGTTCACGATATGCAACATTGCCACCGTTAAGATTGTTGCAATATAGAACCAGATCGCGACATAGATATGTTTTTCTCGCCGCTTATAGAGGGTTCCAAAAAAGTTAATAGCAAAAACCACCCAAATCAAAGTGATGGCGATATCGATGGGCCACTCAAGTTCGGCGTATTCTTTACTTTGAGAAAACCCCAAGGGCAAAGTAATAGCGGCCGCGAGGATAATCCCCTGCCATCCCCAAAAGTGCGCCCAGCTCAACTTATCGTTGAACATACGGGTTTTAAGCAACCTTTGCGTAGAATGGTAGATCCCTGCAAAAACGGCATTTCCTGCAAATGCGAAAATGGCGGCATTGGTATGCAGTGGGCGAAGGCGCCCGAAGGTGAACCACTCCAAGTTCATATTGGCCGGCCACCAGGCTAATTGCAGAGCGGCGAGAAAACCAAATGTGAAAGCAGCACCAGCCCACACCAGGGTGGCCATCATAAAGTAGATGACGATTTTATTATCGTACCTGACCTCAACGGATTGTTTTTCACTCATTATTGTATCCTTTTTTTAAAACGATCCTCGTTATTATTGTTATTCATTTTCAATTTCATCATCCTCAAGCATCTTATAGGCCGCCGAATCCAGCGAACTCATCTGATCTGAGTCCACGGCCCAAAAGAAAAATGCCAAAAAACCAAAAGACAGAGCCAGTGACAAATAAACCATGATGTATAGAATATCCATCTAAAGCCTCCTCAACCCTATGGTTACCAAGCTCAACACAGTGATTGAGCTGATCGGCATTAATATCGCGGCAACCACTGGGGTGATCCAACCTGTTGCGGCGGCCAAAATACACAATATGTTATAGGTAAAAGTAAAACCCAAAAGACGGCGCTCTGTTAAGAGAATTTTTTTCGACAACCGAAAGACATTTTCCACAGCACTCAGTTCACCGCGAGTTAAAACCCCATCGGCCAAGTTCAAATTGTTTTCTAAAGCCCCGGGCATACAAAGACTCAAGCTCGCGGCTTTCATCGCTGCAATATCATTGATGCCATCACCGACCATCATGCTGTCAGACTCATCTGCGTGCAAAGCTTGTACTTTGGCCTCTGCCGTTGCCCCCCAAAGGAACTGGCCTTGACCAGTTGCAGGTATCAACTTTCTCAACTGCTCCACCTCTGCCCGTGTATCTCCCGATAAAATAGAAATTTTGTAACCTTTCTCTGTTAGAGCTTTAAAAAAACTTTTCAAATTCGCTTTGAAGCGGGGCTGCAGGCCAATCGTGCCCAACTTCTGTTCATTCTTTCGAATGACCAAGCTTTTAGACTGACTCCGATGATCGGTTTCAATGGCCCAATCCTCTCCAGATATCTGACCAGAGATTCCTCGCCCAGGAGTGTATTCGAAATTTTCAACGGTCCACAAATCCATATCTTTGGGCTTCACTCGACGAAACCCGTTGGAGATGGGGTGATCCATGGCCAACTCCAGCGAAAAGATTTTTTGTAAATCTGTTGCAGAAAAAT
>CBDUOS010000119.1:0-10592 GCA_965368905.1 uncultured Bdellovibrionales bacterium
TCCGAAAGTCCTTCAGAGGTGTAGACCTTGCTTAAGCCGGGGTAGCATATCATGATTTTTTTCGCTACAAATTTGGCTTTCTCTCGATCGCCTTTAAAGCGGCCGCCCTCAATGAGAACGCCACTGGTCAGACGCTTAGTGATCATAGAGTAGGCTTGATCGCGGTCTACTGGATTGTCGAGTATTGCTGGTAGAGCTCCCAGATTCAATTTTCCTCGGTAGGGGTGTTGGATATGTCCTAAGAAGGTTTCTATATGATGTCTTTCGGTGGGTTCTCGCAAAGAGTCTTCATGCTCGGAGCTGATAAAAAATGATGAGTGCAATCCCCCTAAGACAGCGTTCTTTTCACCAGCGACAATGGTGACCAATTTCTCTGGGGGGATCGGTCGAAATTTATGAACCCCATCAAATAACTTATCTTCATCGAACATGTTGGTAATTTATCATGTGAGAGTGGGAAGAGAAAAGGCCAAAAAAATGGCAATAGAGAGATCTTAAATCTAAAGATCTCCTATTGCCCTATAGAGCCCACTCAATCAGTGGGTTAATAAAAATCAATAGAAATTAAAGAGATACCCAACGTCCGTCGGGGGTGCTTTTCAACTTGGTGCAGCCGGACTGAGTCACTGTTGATGCGTCTTCTTTTTTCTCGACACTGGCATAAGAGCGATAAGTCTCGATACAAAGGTTTTGCGCACTTTCTTCTGCGGCAGCAATCGACTTTCCTTCACCATAGATATAAAGCTCATCAACGCTGTCGGCACCAGCAAGGTCGGTTAAAAAAGTTGGAATATCGTCACTGTAACCAAGGCAATCACATCTTTCCACTTTGTAAGTGGGAGTGAACTTTGGCGTGGACATGCGTTTAGCATGGGCGATACTCTGAAAACCAAAAATAACAGCGATAACTACAAGTAATTGTCCACTGAGTTTCATTCGTCCTACGACATTCACATTCATCTTTTCCTCCTAAGGCTTTTTTAAGCACTTCTCGATTGGCTTAATAATACGAGATTTCCGAAGGTGAATGGTTTTTTTTCAGGTGTTTTGAAAAGTCTATAAAATAAGTGTCAGAGGGGTACTGAGAAATGTCACTTTGGGTTTAGAGGCAATTGAACCTGTTTTGACTGTCAAATTTCTGGACAGCTTTTGTCACCGTAATTGTACACTTTTTACACAGACCAAAGAAAATGGACGTGTAACAAAAAAAGGCCTCGTTGAAGAGGCCTTTTGTAGATTGAAAAGTCTAGTATCTTATATAGTAGACTTTACCCGAAACAACTGCCGGATCACTATTGAACGGGTTGTCGTCAATGAGATCAAGACCTGTGTCTTCAGGCAGTGGAGCGGCGTCGGGCGTATCAACATCGCTGACATCACTGAGATCAGGTGAGCTATAAGGGGCATAACCTGTTGTAGAGGGCCCATAGTCGTTGTCGACGACAGGTGTCCCAGCAGGATAAGGACAAGGATTGCTTCTTTGGGGGGTGTCGCGGGCATCACTTACTCTAAAGGAGCTACGAATTCTTGAAAACAGGTTTCGAAAAAAACTGGCTAAGCCTCCGGAGTATCTGCGCGTCTGTTGTCGGTTCCATGGACAATTGTAACCAGCAAAGGCTTTGGGGATCAGTAAACTTAAAATGGGACTCATTGTTGTCAGTCTTTTTCCGTGTAAAATTTGAGAGATTTTCTTTCGCAATACAACCGGATCTGCGAGTGCATCTTCTGCAAGAGTGTGTCCGTTGAAGCGAAGATGAGGTTTGTTACCTCTATAAAACCATGAGATTTTAATCGGTACATTGTCGATGCGAAATGAAATCAGCCGATCGCCAAAATGAAGGGCGTTGATTTCTATTCTTTTTAAAACGGAATCTTTGCTTTGTACTCCAATCATATTATTGAGTTCGGATAGGTTCAGGGTGTTTGAGTGAACTTTAGCCGAAGCAATATGAAATGAGCATAGCAATATGATAGTAGGTAAATACTTAAATACGTACAAAATTAGCTCCTCTTTTTGCCATCGTGGCAATAGTCTAAATAGCAATACTTGTGCCAACTGTTGTAGGCGCTCTCTGCAAATGGATTAAATTATTGATGTTTTACTGTCTAAAAATTTGACGCCAACTCAAGTTGATGACAGTTTTTATTGATATTTTACTCGAGACTATTCTCTGTGTTTTTGCTGCAAATCCCTGAAACTGTTGGTGACATAAAGTAAATCAAAGTTTTGGAATAAAGATTGCTCATCATGTTCAGCAAGGCTGGATGCCTTAGGCTAGTAACATCAATTAATTTGGAGCACTCATGAACGTTGAGCGATTATTAAAGTTATTTTTAGTAACTATTACATTTTTTTATTGTGATCTTATTTTGGCAAAAGATTTTTCCAATGGGTTTGTTGAATTCGCAGAAACTCAATCCCCTCGGATTGATATCGATCAGGATGGAACACCTGATATCTTGCGATTTTACAATCCAAAAACCCAGAAATTGCAACGTATGGTTTTTCGACCTTCGCAAAATCCTTCACGATGGTACTCGGAAACTTACCCGAGTGAAAATGTTAAAGTGAGGAAAGTCTATCGGGGAGCGATTTTGACAGAGGAAGAGATAGAAGAGATAAAAAATGATGGTTATAAGCTAACCACGACAAAGTATCAGAATGGACAGCCGGCAGAAAAGATTTTACAAGTTCTTGCCGGTCGTACGCAATTGACTCGTACCTTCGCGATGCAGGGGCAGCAATGGGTTCAAGTGAATCAAAATCGACAAACTCTAAGCTATGTCTATCGTGAAACCACAGTTGGGGGCGTGGGTAACGGTAGCGATGAAGCTAATTACCAAAACAGAGAAGATCGTAATCCTTTTATATTGCGGCTTTCCAATTCTTGTCAGGGGCAAGATCGAGAAATGTTTATCGAGGTTACCCACTATCTTTTTAAAAGAATTCTGCCTTGTATGTTGAGGTTCCATCCTCAGCTGGCTTTTGCAATTGCCTACAATGCCGTTCGCTATCGCAATGTCATTCAGTGCAATGCCTTCAATGAAGAGGGAGTTGTGGCACGTACATTAACAATGCGAAATGCCCCTATAGAGTGGGGAACTTATGCCTCACCTTCAGCTGTTCTCAGTGACCCTAGTTTTGGTATGAACGAGCCTCAGGCTATCAACTTCTTGGCCAACTCTATGATGCATGAAATGTTGCACCACTTTGGAATTCGACATGACCACGGAGTGCGTGATGCGGCCTATGGGTGTGAGACCTTATGTTCGATTACACCGCAACCCTTGAGCTACCAAGAGGGATGTCAAATTTGTCTAAACACGACGGTTAACGGTGACCGGTCTCAGACTTCACAGAATGTATGTCGCAATCGAAATCGAGATATTATAGATGAATTGACGAATCTCGATACCAATTAAGAAACATAATAGTTGAGTGACTGAAACTTCGTGAACTTAAAAATTCTGAATTTGATTCACCCATTCTGGGTGATCAATAAAGGGGTTTCTAACATATTGGATATGAAAGGTGTCCTCATGCTTCAAATATTCTTCTTCATCGACGGGATCGGCATTATGCCAGTCGCGTAAGACTTTCTCTTGGTCGCTGTCGATGGGTGTTTGATAGCGAATTGAGAAATAAAAAAGGGAACGTGCAAGGTTCCCTTTGATAGAGTCAGCTGGCTCGAAAACGGTGTGCCCTTTACTGTTACTGCCAAGAAATGCTTTGTCGCAAGGTTCAGATTTAACTTCTACAACCTCTCCGAAAGGATGATTGCCCCGCGTGGAGTTCACCTTCATTCGTACGGGGTAAAGAGAGTGGAGGTCAGACTTTTGCAAAGATTTCGAAAATTTGCCGGTAAAATGGCTTTGCGGCCAAGCGTGTTCGGCATTGACGATTTGGTGATAGGGGATCTTCATATGACCCAAGTTTTGCCCATCAGGGAACTGATCGCTGGTGAGTTGTGTCTCACAATAAACTGTGGGCAAACCAAACTTATCTTGGCTGAGATCCTTTAAGTAGAGAAATCCAAACATATATTCACGGGCGTTCCGGTAACTTAATTTCTTATGAGTGTAACACTCGTCATTGTGATCTGCGGAACAAGTGTCGACAATAATGTCATACTGTCCAGGCTTTGCTATATGGAAGGATTGTAGAACTTTCTGTAACTGATCTTTTAGATCTCCACGCTCGATCTGAACTTGTTCGCCATAATAGTAATCCGGTTTTTCAGCAAGTGGTGGTTCGGCTCCGCAAGGTGCGACCAAAAATACGTAAACAACAACGAACAAAGCGAAGGCTTTAGACATTCAATCCCCTAGGTTAGGTTAATGGCGTACTATAATATCGGCAGTCACAGGGCAGTGATCCGTGTAATGTCTACGGAAACTGCCATAGGGTATAAAAGTTTTGCTGAGGTCTGGTTTTTTCTTACATGCTTCATAGCCCCAGGTGTTCAAAGTTTTGATATCGGTGGTTGCAATAATGTGGTCGTAGGCACGAGCCCAGTCTCCGGAACTGTAGGTGGTGATGTGGCGAGTGACAGAATGAAATTGTTTGATTCCTGCAGACAAAGCGTCTTCAAACATATCAATGTCGTCGGCTTCTAGTCCGCTTTGAGATGTGATGTAAGAGTTAAAATCTCCGGTGACGATGGTTGGTAAAAGATCACTGTGGCGAACCAAGTCTTCATTAATCAACTTGACTTGTTCTAAGCGTTTTTCCGATTTGTTGCCTGCAGCTAGGTGAACCCCAATCATTTGTAGAAAACAAGCGCCCTGTTTGTGGCATATTTTGGCTTGAGCGGCAGGACGTAAACCACCACTTCCGAGGTCTACAGATTCGATAATATAGTCATTGTCATATTTTTCGGCTCGGTACTTCGATTTATCAAAGCAAATCATAACATGTTGGTGGCGACTCCAGCCTCCTTCATAGGTGGCGCAGTCCATTCGATGCTTTACAATCTCGACAAGAGCCGCAGTTTCCACAACTTCTGTGAAAACAATGACGTCGGAATCAGGGAGGGTTTCGTCGATGAATCTTTTCATATTGTCAGCGCGAAACTCCATGTCGGGGGTGTTCCACATAAAGCCGCCAATGCCGTACCATTTCATATTCAGTGTTGAGACTTTCAGATGGGTGTCGGCGTGTGCCGTTGCAAGCATTGAAAAAGAAAAAACGATAAGAAGTGTTCGAACAATCCAGGCCATTTTGAATTCCCCCATACCAAAATGAGATCACAGGGCTTAAGACTTGTCCAAATCTTCGCATACCTTAACAATACCTTGTTTTAAGGTCCTGAACGCATGGCGAAAATAGCGATTATAGGGGTATTTATGCCTACTTAGAGGGCGAAAATGGTTCAGATTTTTAATATTCTTACTTGATGGGACAGATTGAGGTATTGCCTGATTTTTTGTACATGTTGATCTGTCTAGGCTTTAAGCTTGGTCATTGCCTTTTTGCAGTCGTTTGTAAAACTCAATGTACTGCTGCCCTACTTTTTCCCAGGTCTGTTTTTCTGCCGTACGACGTCCTTGTAGCGCCAATTGCTTGCCCAGGTTGGGGTCTCTCAATAGAGGAAGCAAAGAGTTGGCGATCTCTTGGGGCGTTCCCCACGGGTCGAAGAGGAGTCCATTCTCCCCCTCCTTGATCAGTTCACTGGCGCCGGCAGCTTCGGAAGTCACTGTTGGTAGACCACAAGCCATGGCCTCCAGAATCACCATTCCAAAGGGCTCATAAAAAGTCGGAAAGAAAAAGCAGTCAGCCGCCCAATAGTAATTTCGGATTTCTTTACTGTGCGGAGCTAAGATCAGGCGGTCTTCGACGTCAAGCTCGCGGCTGGCTTCAATCAACTTTTTTTGATCTCCACCACCAACGGCCACCAATTTAATGTTTTTAAAATCATGTTTTTTAAGAAAAGAAAGAACCTTTAAGCTTTTGAATAGTCCTTTGCGAGCATGTAATGCCCCGACATGAAGAAGTGCGAAATCATTGTCCTGCAATCCCAATAGGGTTCTCACTTCTTGCCGAGTTTGCGTGGCTTGCGGATCATCCTGCCATGGATGAAAGTGTTTAGAATCGACTCCATGATAAATGATATCAATGCTCTCTTGGGGGATTTCGAAATGCTCCATGAGTTCTTTTTTGATCCCATGAGAAATGGCGATGTATTTCTTGTCGGGTTTGTAAATCAACCGTTCCATTTCTTTTTTATATCGATTCAAAAACGAATGATAAGAGTTATTGAGAAGTGAATGAGAGCGGACCTTGTCGGGGGGCATTTTCGCCGTCAGGTTTTGCCATGTGTGATGAATAAACTGAACCTGTACAACTGAACTGTTGAGCGATGCTGTCCCGGTGGACTGAACAAGAGATTTTGGATTGTTTCTGAGATTGCGCCAACTATTAAAGTGATAGTTGAGGTATTTTAAAAGAATGAGGTTTTTGTATTTTGCATAGTATTTGACATGCTCCATGTTTGGCCAATTGTCATAGCCCTCAAGAGTGAAAGAGTGAATCTCTAGTGGAAACTCTTGGTTGAGGCGCCATGCGATTTCGAGCATTGAGCGATCCTGCCCTCCCCATGGATTCATGTCGTGGATCATAATGGCAATAGGTTCTTTGGGCTGCATAAGGAAAGTGTAGCAATTTTTCTTGATGCTTGCATCACCCATATTAAAATACGGACATGAGTGAACTTATAAAAGTCTCGTCGATCAACCGAGTCGGCTTCGAGCTTTTTAAAGATTAAATTTCAATCACTACAGGCGTAAGACACACCGGCTAAGTTGCTGCCATCGGTGCTGGCTCTCTGGATAAATAAGAAATTACCACCTCTTTCATAGGTTTCTCTGAGGATTGATTCTAAGGATTGTTGGTAGGTACGAGTGAAACCCAAGTTGGACATGGCAACACCAGTGACTCTGCCAAGCTCTTTGCATTTCGAGTCGGGTTTTTTGTAGCTGGTTTTTATTAGGTGTTTGAGATTGAGACTCAAGTCACCCTCTTTCGTACAACCGACCACTAATATAAGAGAAGACAATAAAATTAACACACGCACATTTGTACTATCGTCTAGTTATCTTAAGAAATTATTAAGAATTTAATAAAAGAAAAACTTTCTTATCATTATCGAACACAACGTGCGGCTTTAGACATTGTATAGTCTTTAGGAAGAATACCGGTGATTTGAGCCTCAACCTCAATGAAGTTTTCCATGTTGAGACGAGACGTAGGCATTCTCACTATAGGATGAAGCGCGCGGATCACTTGGCCTTGACTGAGACCTTCTGTGGTCAAAACGGTCACTTCAATGTTCACTTGGTTGTCGATAAAATCGAGGAATCTTTGTACCACTTCTTTGTTCTCTTCATTGAGCCTCGAAGTGTTATCAAGGAACTGTTGAAGGTTACCTCTTTGCGCATAGGCTTGATTTAAAACTTGTAAGAAGTTGGCAACCTCGGCTGCTTTGTAAGTGTCCCGTGAAAACTCCTGCTCTTTTTCTCGTAGAATGCGAGTGAACTCTTCAAGGTCTCTTTCAAATCGGTTGAACTTATTTTCTTTAAGCCCTTCAGGAAGTTTAATTTCAAAATCGCGACCGACGCGGGCAACACCTAAAACTTCGCGCGCAGTACGACTGGCAGCTTCCGCTTTTTCAACCAACGTGGATGGAAGTTCAGAGGCACGGCGGGTGGTTTCAGGGCGAGGGGGTTCTGGGCGATTGGCGGCAAAAGTTGCTACAGATCCAAGGCTAACGAGAAGGGTTACAATTAATTTCACAGGGTCTCTCCTTGTTCCAGGTCAAAGTTGAAAGATTCGTTGATCATCTGGTGGTACCTTTCAATTTCGCCCAAAAGCTTGTTAATTTTACTCCAAACTTCGCGAACAACTCGATCTCGTCGTTGGTTTTGGTCCAACTCTTCTTCCGAAATCATGTGAAGATCCGCTTGGGACTCCTCGGAGTTGTATCTCCCGTTTCGAGTGTCTAGAGCGAATTTAACACTATCGATGCTATTCTCGCACCCTTGTCGAACAACCCTGTATTTTTTTTCTGGTATAGCGTTTAGCATTTGCACAATACAGCCTGCAGTGCCGATCAAATCGGGCTCTAAAAGTCCATATTCCTCAGCTCCGAGGATGTGTTGTAGTGTCAGCCGGTAGTGGTAGAACTCATTAACGAAGCTCAGGGTGAGACTTTCAGAGCTGGTGGCCCGTTGGGTCTGGCGCTGGTCAGAGGATTGACCTCCAAACAGGCGGCTGAGGACTTGTTTTGTGCTGGCCCACCAACCATCGTCTTCAATCTCAATATCACTCAAGTGAGTATTAAAATGTTCCTCTACAGTATTATTGAACTGCAGACGCATTTGTCGCAGTCGCCGGAACGATTGAGGGTGAATCTCTTGGTTCCACCAGTCTCCAGCTTGCTGCTCTTTCGAGAACAACAGTGGATTGGTTGGGTCTTCTGGGTGACGGATATAGGCCTGGTGTAAACCGAGGTACATCCCATTTTCATTGGCAAAAACACTTCGAAAAGGAGAGGGTGCATTTTCTTCATTCATATGAATTTCATGAGCAATATTTGAGCAGAGATCACCGGCAACCAGTTGAGGGAAATCAAACTGTAGAGCCACACCTCCATTGTCGCCAAACAGGTTTCGGATTGATCGATTGTTGCCACACATTAGTTGGGTCAATACGAAATCGGCCAAGGTTTTGGTTTGCATTTGATGGCTGACTTCATCAAATTGACCATCGATGTCCGTTCTCTCGCGATTTGGAAGCTCACCGTAAGTTCCGAGGATGTACCACATCTCCCAAGGGAGGGTGGGAGTGAAGTGTTCTAAGGCATCGACAATCCGATTGTACAGGGGCCACTGTTCGGGGTGTAAGCCCCGGGGGTTGTAACGTGGTTCACCATTTTCATCGATCGGACCATACATAGGGTTATACGGACCGTACATAAAGGGCGCCCACTCTTGAAAAAGTAGTAACCCCAAAACATTGAACTCACGATCTGGGATGCTCAAGTAGTATCGAATGATGTCGATCTGTTTCGTGTGGTAGGCGTAGTTTAGGGGCATCCCAATCTGTCCCAAGAGGTCAGCGGTGTCTCTGCTAGGGAAAATTTGATTGAGAGGGTCGCGATAGTCCCGAATTTCCACATAACTGAAGTTGTCTTGATCGGGGTCGCCGATAAAATCCATTATATCCCAAACCAACTGGTCCAGCTCTTGGGATTCAGGAAAGCGACCGAGACCATTAATGCCTTTGAAAGGTGAGCCAAAGGGCAGAATTTCTAGTAAAAACTGGTGGTAGTCTAACTCATCCATAATTTCATGGATCTGACGTCCGGGGTTGGATATGGGTTCCTTGGCAAATCGGCTTTCATAATCCGAAGATTGGTGGCGCTCAAACTCACTTCGCACTTCTTCAAATAAGGCTTGTCGGCCACTCTCATCAGGGATGTCTTGTAAGATCCTCTGTAACCTTTGCTCCAACTGTTGCCGTTCCAGGCGATCGACCTCACTGATATAGTCTTGGTAAGATAGGTCATCCAGATTGCCATCAGTTTCATTGAGGTATCGTTTGAAGTTTAGATACATCTCTCGTGTTCTCGTGAGAGTTTTCAGCATTTCAAAACTCATTAAGTAGTTATTTATAAAACTGGTGACTTTTTGCTTCCAGCGGGCGTGGGCTTCTAGGAAGTCTTTCAAAATATGTTTTTCTCGCCATACGCGGCTAAAATCGTGAAAAGTATAAAGGTTTGCTATTAAGGGTAGTCGTGAACAGATATTGAGGTTTCCATTTTCTTGCTCGCCAGAATAGTGTTGCGAGCAGGTTGTGGTGTTCAACAAGGGAAAGTTCTGTGGTGAGAACTGGCCAGCCATTCGTTGCAAGGCTCGGGTGTTTCGATCGACATCCGCTTTGACTAAACCTTCAAAATAGATCTGTTCAATGTAGGGGTTGATCACTTCAAAGAGTCCAAGAAAGATCACCATTCGTCCAATTCCAATAGCAAAGCCGACGGGGCCTCCAGCGAGAGAAAGAACCACGGAGTAACGACTCAGGTTAGCCGCTAAGCGGGTGCCACGTGCCGCTCGAGAGAGAATATTAGCGCCGTTGCGAAGGCGACTGGTAGCGCGAATTTGGGCGTTGATCCATCCCAAAGCTTGCCCGCCTTTGGCCATGGTGACGGCGGTTGCGACCAGTCCGGTCAACCCCACGCCCAATTCTTCGTAAAGAAACTGGTGAGACTTAATGCTTTGCAGGGCGCGGCGACAGGTGGAGTTGCGAAAGCCTGCAAAAAAATCTCGAACCTCAAATGTTTCATCTCCCAATGTTTCATGGGCGATCACGGTTCCAAGAGCTCTCACAGGAGAAACACCTTGCGTAGATAAATTGACCGACTCACGCGTGGTGTCCCAAGTGCTGGCTGCCATACCGACGACGGCATCTTTGCCGCAAGTGAGAAGATATTCATTTTGAATTAAAGTTTTAACCAAGTGGTCGGCCATAAAACCAACGGCCAACGCAATATTGGGAAGCCAGTTCTTTTCAAATGCACGGGTGCGAGGGCCAC
>CBDUOS010000120.1:0-10515 GCA_965368905.1 uncultured Bdellovibrionales bacterium
CCACTGGTTTTGTCCTTTGGAACAATCAGCGCCATTTGCATATTCTTATTTCTTGGAGAAAGTCGGTTCCGTAAATTGAAAACTATGAGTTAAAGTCCTCGGGAAACAATTTCTTCAATACCCGACTCATCTGTTTTCGCAACTCTGGCAAGTGGGTTGTGCTGGCTTTGACTCTTAAGGACTCTTGCAAAGGCAGAAGAGGATGGCCGCCGTATTGGCCCCCCTTTGTGACGTCTTTCGTGATTGCAGAAAAACCAGCCACTCTCACATTGTCAGTCACATTGATATGACCAGTGATCGCCGTTTTTCCTCCACACATAAAGTTGTCGCCAATGGTAGAGGAACCTGCGGTCACAGTTTGTGCCGTGATCAATCCATTTTTTCCGACCACTGTGTTGTGAGCCAAGTGAACTTGGTTGTCGATTTTTGTTCCTTGCCCGACATAAGTGTCCTCGATCGTTCCTCGGTCGATGGCGGTTCCAGCGCCAATGTGGACATCGTCCGCTAAGACGACGCGCCCAGTGTGTGGAATACGATAGTGGTTTCCGTGGTGATCATGGGCATAGCCGTAACCTTCCGATGCGATCGTGGCTTGTGGCATGATTTCGCAAGCGTGACCGACGACTGTGCTATGGCCAATATAGACCAAAGGGTGAATGGTGACGTGGCTTTTGATATCCGAATTTTCTTCGATGACTGTGTGGGCTCCAATAAAGGTGCCTTCGCCGAGTTTTACATTCTTCCCGATAATGGCATAGGGACCGACTGTGACCCCGATTCCCAATTGGGCGGTTTCATCAACAATCGCAGTTTCGTGGATCCCTTGTATCTCGGCGCGATAGGGTGTTGGAAAAACCAGAGCCTTTTTGACCTCACAAGCGGCCAATTCCACATTGGGGGAGAACAGCCAAGTTTTTTGAGAGCCCAATTCCTCGACTTTTCCCTTCAACTTGTCAGGGGCCAGTAGGCAAGCCATCGGGCTATCCTCAGCTTGTACGAGGGAGCGAGGGCTGTTCACAAAGCCCAGGCTGGTTGGGGTCGCCGTTTTGATATTGGCAAAATGGTCCACCGTTTTCTCTAAATCACCTAAGCTGCCGGTGACCAATGGGCCAGCCGCGGCCACGATTTCTTTGATTGGATAGCTCTTCGACATTTTCATAGATAGTTCCATTCTTAGGGGATTTGAGAGGAGGTTGAAAGAAAAAAACTCATGACTCCATGACGCAGGCAGGAACAATCCAGGGTCTGACCGCAAAATGTCCAGTTTTTCACCATTATTGCCCCAGAATTTCTTTTAAACACTGGAAATCAAAGCGGAAATTTCGTAAAAACGAGCCTTTAAAACCCTAGGAAAAAGGCTTATGCAGCAAAAGACCTTAGAAAATTTTGTCATCGAGAAACTCCCCACTATCAAATGGAAAGCGGCCAAAGCCGTTATTGATCTCACCGCCGAGGGCGCGACCGTTCCATTTATAGCCCGTTACCGTAAAGAAAAAACCGGGAACCTGGATGAGGTTCAGATTCGTGAAGTGATTGATGCCGAGCAAGAGTATAAAGACCTTCTGAAGCGTAAAGAATTTGTCCTTAAAGAAATCGAAGAACAGGGCAACCTGACACCCGAACTCAAAGCTCGCATTCTCAATGCTTGGGAATTGACTGAGGTGGAAGAACTTTATCGCCCCTACAAGAAAAAGAAAAAAACCAAAGCCACATTGGCCCGAGAAGCTGGTATCGAACCCTATGCTCTTTGGATTTGGGGTTTGGGCAGAGGTGAAGGGGATGACTCAAAGACTTTAGAGGTTAAAGCCAAAGAGTTCATCAACCCATCGGCTAAGTTTGTTACTTATGAAGAAGTGATGCGTGGGGCCCAGAATATTTTGGTTGAGAAACTTTCCAATGATCCTGTTCTGCGAGAAAAAGTACGCGCCAGTTATTTTGAAAAAGGATTGGTGGATTCCAAGCCTGGCAAAAAGGTTAAACCCAAATCCAAATTTGAAACTTATTTTGATCACAATGAAAAAGTAACGTCCTTGCTTGAAAAGAAAAACTCGCACCGCTATTTGGCCATGCGCCGTGGCTGGAAGGAAGGGGAGTTGACGGTGACAATCGCCAGTCCTGACGACGAGTCTTTGTTGGCGGATTTTGAAATTTCGGCTTGTCCCAATGCCGACTCCAAGGTCAAAAGTTTTTTACAAACGGTGGCAAAAACCGCATTTACTGTTCACGTTGTTCCATCTGTCACCAACGAAGTTCATAAGAAATTGAAAGAACAAGCCGACTTATTTGCCATTGAGGTGTTCGCCGAGAATGTTCGCAAGCTGTTGTTAGCCAGTCCCTTTGGGTCACGCTGTGTTTTGGGAATCGACCCAGGCTTGAGAACCGGCTGTAAAGTGGCACTCGTGGATAACAAAGGTCAGTTTATATCGCACACTGTTTTAAAAACTCAGGGTGAAAAAGCAGAAGACAATGCCAAAGAGCTTTTTTCGCAAGTCCTTAAGCAAATTGCCATTGATGCGATCGCTGTGGGTAACGGAACGGGCGGTCGCGAGGCCGAAATTTTTATTCGTAAAGTTTTAAAAGAATTAGACAAAAACATTCCAGTGGTTTTGATCAATGAGAGCGGTGCCAGTGTCTACTCGGCCAGTGATGTGGCTCGCCAAGAGTTTCCAGATTTAGACATTACTGTTCGCGGAGCCATTTCCATTGCTCGACGTTTGCAAGACCCTTTAGCCGAACTCGTGAAGATCGAACCGAAAAGTATTGGTGTGGGCCAATACCAGCACGATGTTTCACAATCCACTCTGAAAAAGAAATTGGATTCAGTGGTAGAAGATTGTGTGAACTTTGTCGGTGTCGATGTAAACACGGCCTCTGAACACCTTTTACAACATGTAGCCGGAATCGGCCCTGGCATAGCCACCAATATTGTGAAGTTCCGTCAAGAGAAAGGACTCTTTAAAAGACGGGATGACCTTGCCAATGTTCCAAGTTTTAACTCTAAGTCTTATGAGCAAGCGGTGGGATTTTTACGAATTCAGGGTGGAGAAGTGCCGTTGGATGCCACGGGCGTCCACCCCGAGCGATACTCAGCAGTTCGCGATATGGCCAAAGAGTTGGGCGAAAATGTTTCCAGCCTTTTCGGTGACAATGCAAAAAAGATCGTGGAGCTCAAAGACAAATGGTCACAGTTGATCGGAGAATACACATTCAACGACATTATTGATGAACTTAAAAAACCGGGCCGTGACCCACGTGATCCGTTTAAAGTGTTTCATTTCCGTGACGATATTTTTGCCATCGACGATCTGAAAGAGGGAATGATTTGTAACGGCATTGTGACCAATGTGACCAATTTCGGTGCCTTTGTCGATATTGGAGTTCACCAAGATGGTTTGGTTCACATTTCTGAAATTGCCAACCAATTCATAAACGATCCACAAAAGATGCTCAGTCCTGGCGACCAAATTCAGGTACAAGTGAAGGGTGTCGACACCGACAAAAGCCAAATTTCATTGACCATGAAGTTTGGCGACAAAGCCAAGCCGGCAGGCAAACCAAAAAGTCGCGTGTCTTTTAAGGGTGACAAGAAAGGCAAGGGCAAAGGTAAGACAAAAGGCAAAGGCCCCTACAAAGGACCAAAAGGGGGAGGCAAGCCACGTCGGGCACCACAACCTTTCAACAATCCTTTTGCCGCTTTACAAGACTTGAAGAAAGACTGAGTTCAATTTGAATTCGTGTGTTATCTGGAGAAGACGCCCTCTATTCAACGACGGTAGAGGCGTACAATTCCTTCTTTTGAAAACTTAGCCACATCTTGTTGGCGGTAGAAATTGCCGATTAGAACATTTCCACCGTCTAGAAAATAAACCTGAAGGAAACCCATTTTCCCTCCCAAATCGACAAAAAATGTTTTTTCAGATGATTTGGGTTTTTTGTAGTTTTTGATATCTCCGTTACCGGTGGAGTGAGAAAAGACTTTGCCCTCTCTAGACAATTTAATTTCATTTTTACCCACAACTTTACCATTTTCATCGATGGTTCCGTCAAGTTCCATAAACACATCCGCAGGAGCCTTGTCTTTATCATCAAAATACAATGTGCCCTCAAATCTGCCCTGAAATTTCTCGTAACCAGAATTTCCAACATTTTTGGCAGAAGCAATTTCCTGGGAAAAGTTTTTAATCTCAACAGATTTTAAAAACTCCTTTGCATCGTCTTCAGATTCAATACTAGAGATTTTGCCTTCATTCTCTAACCATTTTGGCTTCTTTGGTTTGTTGAGATTGTTGAGATCGATTACCTGTTTACCTTGTTCCCGTGCAAGTTGAGACAGGCTTGGGCACTGTGACCTACTTTTTTGAGGTCCACAGGCCTTATTGCTACCTGTTAGGGCGTTATGACCTTCTTGCTTGATGGGAGCTGTGATCTCGTGAATTTCATTTTTAGAAATACGAAGTCCCAACTCAGCTAAGAAGATGGTCATCATCTTTGCCAAAATGTCGTTAGCCGATTGGTACTTGGCCTCCATAGTTTTGAGGCGGGCATAGTCTTGAAGATCTGTTTCGTAAAGAGTCAAAAATTGATCTTTAATATTTGCCAATTGCTGTTGAGAATCAGAGAAAGATGATGTTGCTGGGTTTGAATTTCGACCTCGCCAATTACGCCCTATAAAAAAAGATGAAACCATCAAAACACCGATAAGTGTAATTTCAAGAGCTTTTTGCGTCATTAGACACTCCTCATTCTATAAATTTTTCAGCACCTGTTGGCCGATTTCCACAAACCCCTCGCCGCCTTCTTTATCGGCGACAAAAGCGGGAAGGTGATTCAGGTCATCTGTAAACTTTTTGATATTGGCAACTGCGAAAGAGTTTTCGAAAAATTCAAACATGGGTTCATCGTTGGGTGAGTCACCCACAAAGGCGCAGGTGGCAAGGTTGTTTGCAAGCTCGCCTTGGAAGTGGCTTTGGTAAAAGGTTTCGCACATCGACTTTTTATTGTAATTGCCAAACCATCCGTTTACATGAATTGAGCTCACTTTGGCGGTGGCTCCATGCTTTTGAAAGACGCTGACAATTTTTTTCACATCGTCTTCTGTCAGAGCTGGGACGTCTTCACAAAAATCGATGGCCAGGTCGAAGAGTCGAGTGAATTGGTCTGAGGCGACGGCGGCACCCGGTACGTTTTGTAAAACTTCCTTTTGAATTTTTTCTAGTTTGATCTGGTTTTCTTGGCGTTGATTTTCGTCGGTCGCAAAAACTCTTTCCATTTTTTTATTTTTATATTGAAAAGCCAGCGCGCCGTTTTCCCCGACCACACCAAGGACCGGCCACTGCCGTGCGATCATCTCACACCAACCGGCAGGGCGTCCGGTGACAGGGATCACGGAGACTCCGGCGTCGTGCAATTTCCAAAGCATTTCATAACTTTGCGCGGGCAGGCGTCCCTCGGTTGTGAGGGTATCATCGATATCGGTGAACAAGACTTCGATCCGGTTTTTGAATGCATTCAAACTTTGCATGGAGCCCTTCTTTTGCGTTGCGTTGCTCAATAGGCGATCATCTGTACTATATTGCGTTATAATTTCCCCTTGCAAGGGCAAATTTTAGGTCTCATTGTTTTAATCGTATCGGACATCTATATATAAGGACAAAGTTGAATATGAAGCTAGTTATAGTTGAGTCACCCACTAAAGCACGCACCATCAAAAAGTTTCTTGGCCCAGAGTACCAAGTGGAATCTTGTATGGGGCATATTCGCGATCTCCCGCAATCCGCCAAGGACATTCCTGAAAAATACAAGAAAGAGGAGTGGTCTCGCCTTGGTGTGAATGTTGAAAAGGGATTTGAGCCTATTTACTGCATCCCGAAAACGAAAACCAAAGTGGTGCGGGAACTCAAGGCTCTCCTAAAGGATGCTGATGAACTGATTCTCGCAACCGATGAAGACCGCGAAGGAGAAAGCATCAGTTGGCATTTGGTTGAAGTTCTGAAGCCGAAGGTGACGACTAAACGAATGGTGTTTCACGAGATCACCAAACCGGCGATCCAAAAAGCCCTCGAAGAGTTTAGAGAAATCGATATGGATTTGGTGCGAGCGCAAGAGGCTCGTCGGATTCTAGATCGATTGGTCGGTTACACATTGTCTCCTCTTCTTTGGAAGAAAGTGGCTTATGGTTTGTCAGCCGGACGAGTGCAGTCAGTGGCTGTTCGATTGATCTCAGAGAGAGAGTCCATGCGTTTGAAATTTAAGAGCGCCAGTTACTGGGGCCTTTACGCAAAAACGTTAAAAGATAAAAAATCTTTTGAGTCACGGCTGTGGAGCTACAAAGGAAAGAAAACCGCCTCGGGCAAAGACTTTGACCCGGACACGGGTAAACTATTGAAAGCCAAAGAGAATGACACACTCTGGGTGGATGAAAAGTTAGTTAAACAAATCAAAGACGAAGTGTTGAAAACAGAATGGATTGTGCAATCAGTTGAAGAGAAGCCTGTAAGTCGTAAACCGGCGCCTCCCTTTATCACATCGACTTTGCAACAGGAGGCCAACAGAAAGCTTGGCTTAAGCGCAAAAGAAACAATGCAAGTGGCGCAAAAGCTTTATGAACAAGGTCACATCACCTATATGAGAACGGATTCTAACGCTTTGTCGAAAGAAGCCATTGAAGCAGCTCGTACTCGTATTGAAACCATGTATGGAAAAGATTATCTGACACCTGAGCCACGAACCTACAAAGGAAAAACTGCCAAAGGCGCGCAAGAGGCCCATGAAGCGATTCGCCCCGCAGGGACTGAAATGATTCCACCAGAAGAGACAAAACTAAAAGGTGTGAATGCAGCCCTTTATGACTTGATATGGAAGCGAACAGTGGCGTCACAACTGCCAAATGCTCAATTGAAACAAGTGAATGCTCGAATCGGAGCTGGCGAGGCTGTGTTTGCAGCTTCGGGTCAGTCCGTGGAGTTTCCTGGGTTTTTGAAGGTTTATGTTGAGAGCACCGATGATGAGTCTGAAAGCAAAGACCAAGACACTCTGTTGCCGAAAATGAAAAAAGGCGATGTGATCGATTGCACGGCTGCCGATGAAAAAGAACATGAAACAAAACCTCCAGCTCGTTACACAGAGGCCAGTTTGGTCCAGATGATGGAGAAAGAGGGGATTGGGCGACCATCCACTTACGCCTCCATTATCAGTACAATCATTGACCGAGGCTATGTGAGTAAGTCAGGCAATGCCTTGGTGCCCAGTTTTACTGCGATGATTGTGTCCCGCCTTCTCAATAGTTATCTTCCGACTTACGTGGACCTTGGGTTCACCACAGAGATGGAAAACAAGCTGGATGATATCGCCGGTGGTGAATTGGATTCGGGTACTTTTCTTGAAGCGGTGTACTTTGGTGACACCGGTTTGCAAGGCCAAGTTGAAACTCAAGAAGAAAACATTGATCCCGATCAGGCTCGTCAAATAAAGTTCGACACATTACCAAACTTGAGTTTTCGCGTCGGTCGTTACGGAGCCTATGTTTGTCGTACCCAAGATGGCGAAGAACAGTGCGCATCTTTGCCAGATGCTCAGGCTCCCGCAGATATCACTGAAGCCGATTGCAATAAACTGATTGAACAAAAAATAAAAGGTGCGGACGCTCTAGGTATAGATCCAACGACCGATGAACCCGTATATGTTCTTACCGGACGCTATGGACCTTATGTGCAAAGAGGTGATGCCACCGACGAAAATGCAAAACCGAAAAGAACCACATTGCCTGCTGGACTTGAGCCAGAGGACGTCACAATTGAGCAAGCCCTCTTCTTATTGTCTTTACCACTGACTTTGGGAGAACATCCCGAACTTAAGAAAGATGTAAAGGTCGGGATTGGCCGGTTTGGACCTTACGTGGTTTGCGATGGTGATTTCCGATCGGTGCCGAAAACAGAGAGTTTATTTGAAGTGAACTTTGAGTTTGCTATGGGCCTTCTTTCTCAGCCGAAACGTGGGCGAGGGCGGGCGGCACCATTGAAAGAGTTGGGTCCTCATCCCGAGGCCGAAGAAGACATGAACGTTTTCAACGGTCGGTACGGCCCTTACATTAAGATGGGTAAGATCAATGTTTCTTTGCCTGACGATTTGGAAATCGAAGATGTGACCAAAGAAAAAGCGATCGAGTTGTTGGCTGATAAATTGACCAAATCGAAAAAGAAAAAGAAAAAGGTCACCAAAAAGAAGAAAACCACCAAGAAAGCCAAAGTCGCAAAGGCGGGTTCGAAGGTGAAAAAGAAAACCAAAGCGAGTTCGAGTACTGCTAAGAAAACTAAAAAGAAAACAGTGATACGAAGAAGCAGCGAAGGAAGCACCTCGGCAGAATAATGAGTCAGCCCAAAAGTTTTTATATTTTTGATTTTGACGACAATATTTTCCATACGGGCTCTAATTCTTATATTTACCACAAAGAAACCGACCAGGAGGTCAGCCTGACCTCCCATGAGTTTGTGAAACACCGCACATTCATCGGCAAGGAAGGGCTTTATAAAGATTACTACATCGATCCGTCTCCTGGACGAACCTTCAAGAGGTTCGGTGATGACCCGAAAGGATTGCGCTTTCCATTTTTAGAAGACCTTAGCGAAGCGGTACAAAATCCGGGCTGGGAAGGCCCGTCCTGGGAGCGCTTTGTCAAAGCCGTCAATCGTGACCGGACCATGTCAATCATTACGGCTCGTGGACACCACCCCGATCGAATAGAAGAGGGCATCCAGTGGTTGGCTCAAGAGGGTTATTTGCCAAAAATGCCGTCAATCCATCGAATATACTCGGTGACCAGCAAAGAGACCAAAAACTTGATTCGTTGGACGGGGCCCGACTTGATCTCGATGATGAAAAAGCAAGCTTTGCATCATTTTATCGAGTCAGTGTATGAAGAGTTTGGACATGAGCCGGCGCATCGCTTTGGCTTTTCAGATGATGACCCTAAAAATATAGCATCCACTCGGCAAAAATTCCTGGACTTAAAGCAGAGGAATCCTCATCACAGCTTCTTTCTTTACGAGGCCAGACCTAAGGAGGTTATAGAAGAGGAAGTCCATTTGTCTCATAATGAGAACCATTGAGTGAAAGATTCGTGCTGCCCGGAGCGGCATCCCTAGAAGACAATATAGGTAAGCGTTACATTGGTCTTAGGTCCTTGCCTCGAAAAATTGGACCAGAACTCTAAAAAGACAATCAAAAAAAAGACCGATAGGCGTTATACTACTCGAATACAGCGAAAAAAAAGGATTGTTTATGAAATTTCTCTCCCTGTTGTTAGCCACCAGCCTACTTCTTCCACTAACGACCAATGCACAGTGGAACCTTTTTGGGCCGGGTAAAAAAGCCTCTCTAAAATGTGAAAATATTCGCGATATTAAGAAAGGTTTTTTAATTGCTCACATTAACACCAGCAAGCTGACGCCTGCGTTAGAAGCTCGAACGATCAAGCAGCACCTTGAGTCCTTCGACCCGATGAAGGTTTATTTTTCTAAAGAAGATTTCAATATGCTGAGCAAGAAGATGAAAAACATCTTTAAGAATGTGGACAAAGGAAAGTGTGAACAGTTGTTTGAGATTCAAGACTTCTACATTAAGAAAGTGGAAGATCGTGTAAACTACGCGAAATCTCAGCTGAATAAAAATTTCAAATTTGATAAAACTGTTCGCATCGTTTTGGATCCCGATGAAAGAGGTTATGCCAAAAACAAAAAGGAACTGGAAAATCTACAAAAAAAATACATTCACTTTCAAATTTCAAATCGTTTGATCACGGGTAAGAAGCTGGATGAAGCTATCAAATTGGTATCTAAAAGTTATGACCGAGGGATTCGCAAGCTTAAGAAGTACAAGAAAGATGATGTTTTGGTTGGCTATTTGAATAGTTTTGCCCACTCATTGGATCCTCACACCAGTTACTTTTCATCTGACGCTCTTGAAGACTTTGAAATTCAAATGAGTCTGTCTCTTGAAGGGATTGGAGCTACGCTGACACCAGAAGATGGGTTCACCGTTGTCGACTCCTTGGTCAAGGGTGGGGCAGCTGAACGCTCTGGAAAAATCTTACCAAAAGACAAGATCATTGCCGTGGGACAGTTTAAGAACAGTCGCCCACAAGCTTTTGAAAATGTAGTCGAGTGGGATCTGCGTGATGTGGTTCGTTTGATTCGTGGAAAAAAGGGAACCAAAGTTCGCTTGAAAATATTGCGCACCCAAAAAGGAAAGACCGAGCACCACACAGTGACTCTGATCCGTGACAAAATTAAGTTGGAAGACGAAGCCGCTCAGCTCACCTATATGAACAAAGAAGTGAATGGCGTTCGACGCAAAGTGGGAATCATTAATCTTCCCTCTTTCTACGCTTCGAGCAAAGGGGATCGCTCCAGCGCTCGTGATGTTAAAAATCTAATCAAAGAAGCTCGTGCCGAAAATGTTGATGGTTTGATTTTAGATATGGCACAAAATGGCGGTGGAAGCCTCAGTGATGCCGTTGAG
>CBDUOS010000121.1:0-10305 GCA_965368905.1 uncultured Bdellovibrionales bacterium
AAACCGCCTGGGCTAAAACGTCGCCGGAACGATCTTTGATTTCATGAATAATAATTGGTTTTACCTGTTTTCCTAGTTTAGCAAAAATGGAGTAAACCTTTGTCATTTCATAGAGGGTGGCGCCACTAGAGCCGAGTGCTAAAGACATATCCATGTTGATTGAACTAAAGATTCCTAATCGACGGGCATACTCAGCCGCGAAAGAAACACCTGTTTTCTCAAGGATTCGGATTGTCGGTGTGTTGAGTGATTTTTTAAGAGCGTTACGTAGAAGAATGTCACCCGTGAAACGACCACCATAGTTTCCAGGCTTCCAAACCTTTTTCTCCTGGTCTTCAGAGGATTCCTGAACGGCTTCACCTTCTTCGACCTCTTCTGTTTCGCCAGTCTCTTGGTTGTACACAATCGGAGCTCCCATAATCGGACTGGCTGGAGTCAGCCCCTTGTCTAGGCCAGCAGCATACAAGAGGGGTTTGAAAGAGGAACCAGTTTGTCGAACCGCTTGGTAAGTTCGATTTAGTTTGGTTGTTCTAAAGTTGGATCCACCCACCATTGCGATGATGTCATCGGTTTTGAGATCAAGCGACAATAAAGCGGCCTCGGCCTTGGGATCTTGTTCTAAAGAGAGTTCCACGTAATCCTTTAAACTGTGTTTAAAGTTTTTGCCGACTTTCACTTTTTCTGCCGTCGCTTTGACAATTTCCACGTCTATCACATCACCGACCTTTAGAGCATCGCTAGGTTTTTTAATATGCAGCCAGTCGCCATAGGTTTTGCTGGGGTCAGGCTCTCTTGCCCATGCCATTCGATGCATTGGAACAATTCCCTGGGTTTCTGCGAATTTTACGAAAACCACTTCATTCTTATCATCCACTTCTGTCACCACGCCGGTAACGATCTCTCCTGCCTCGGTATAAGGGGGAATATTAGAAGTGGCGTCACCTTTTTCTTGAACTTGTGTAAACTCACCGTATTCATCGGTAGAGCCATCAGCAAAAACCTGAAAAGTATCATAGGCGTTATCGATCAAACGGTTTCGTTCTTTGGTTAAAAATTCTAGTAATGCCTCTTTATCTTCTACATCAATGTTGTTTTTTGGGCCTCGAAAGCCTTGACGCTTATCCAAATCGCGCAAGCCACGTCGTAAGCTAGCCTGAGCTTTCTTCTGGGCATCGAAATCCAAGGACGAATAGACTTTAATGCCCTTATTAAGCACCATGTCTTCACCGATTTCGGCCACCAATAGTTGGCGTATGGTTTCAACAAAGTAAGGAGCCACTTCTTTGTATTTTTTTGTTCGATAAACGGTAAGGGTCTCATTCACCGCCACGTCATGCTGTGCTTGGGTGATTCTTTCGGTTTCGAGCATTCTTTTTAAAACGTACTTTTGCCGAATCTTCGCCCGGTCGGGATTGGCCACAATATTGTAGGCCGATGGAGCTGTTAGAGCGCCAGCAATCACGGCCATTTCAGCCAATGTTAAGTCTTTTACTTTTTTGCGGAAGAAAATTTCTGCTGCAGAGGCGACACCATAGGCTCCTTGACCGAAATAAATCTGGTTCAGATAAAGATATAAAATTTCATTTTTCGTCATATTGGCTTCCATACGACGGGCCATGATGGCTTCCTTAAGTTTACGAGTGTAGGTTTTCTCGGAACTCAAGAACAAAGTTCGAGCGGCCTGCTGAGTGATCGTGGAGGCTCCTTGTGAGCGTTCTCCAGAGGTCAGGTTGGCAATTACCGCTCGAAAAATCCCCTTAAAGTTAAAACCGTGATGGGTGTAAAAGTTTGAGTCCTCGGCTGCTAAAAACGCATTGACCAAGTCTTCAGGAATTTCTTCGAAGGGTACCAGCTTTCGGTTCTCTCGATAAAATTCACCAATCTTTTCACCGTTGCGAGCGTAGACTTCACTGACCAATAAAGGATCATAATCTTCCACCGAGAAGAGAGGTGGCAACGCGCTGGCGTAGTAGAAATACACACCTAGACCTGAGGCTAGGCCTAAGGCACCTAAGACAACAATTACAATGGTAAATTTCTTTAATTTAGACATGGGGACATTTTAAAGCAATGCCCCCTTTGAGTCTACTTAGTTTGATGTACTAGAGCTGGCACCTGTTGTATCAATCGCATTATCTGAACCGCCAATACATTGGGCTACCGCACCCATCATTCCAAGGAAGTTGTTAGACTGTGCGGCTGCGTTTGTCGCTGAAGCCATACTGCGGACCAGTTGCGACTGATAGTCCAATTGATCTTCAGCACGCATACAGTTCTCAACGACGATTCCTTGCTTAAAACTTAATGTGTCGCTTAAAGACGCGAGTTTCATAGCTGACGTGTCAGTGGCGTTGTTCAGTTTGGCGATATTATTGGCCAGACGTTGGGCAAGGATGTTGTTTCGTTTGATATTGTTTTTGCTACCTAAGCAGTCCATCTCGAAAATCTTCTGATAGCTGTTGATGGTGCGGCCACGAGAAAACAGGGCCATTGGACCACCGCGTTCTGGAGTGACGACCCCTTGGGAGACCATGCCTTTCCATTGTTGAAAAACCTCTCCACTGGACTGTTCGCACTCTTGCTGTAGAGCGAGCAATGATTCTTCGTATTGTAGTTTTTGATCTTCAATCTCGTAGGGCAGGTTCATCAATCGTTCTTCGTGATCGGCTTCAGCCTGATCCAACTCCAAGCGGATTTCAGCCAAATCATTGGAGCATTTCTGTTCCATTTCCATATATTTCTGAGAAAGGCCAAGAAGTGCATTGGTCTCATTTTGTTGGGCCATTAGAGTATTTTGAATTCCTTGGCCGGTTGCCTGCAGCATACCTTGAAAGCAACCGTCCATACCACCGATGCCAGAGGAGGCTGTTCCAACCCCTTGACCATTACGCATGCGTTCAATCATCATCGCTTCTTGTGTGCTGACTTCCATATTGAGGCGAGCTTGAGCCACACTCATCGAATACATACAAAGCAAAATTATAAATAGCCGGTTCATGGTTTTCCCCCATTCTTCATGTCTTTAATTATAACCAATGCTTTGAGTGTCGCAAATTGAGTTGTTTCATTTTGAGACAGTTTTTGGGTAAAACTCGACTGAAATTTAGATAATAGCTCTCTGAATGCTCCAAAGGCAGCCCACGAGTAGGCAAGTTGTCCCCAAAAGCCGGTGTCCGTAAAACCACTGTACCAGGTCCTGGTTTAATGACTGATCCGCCAATTTTTTTAATCGCGGGGAATGAGTGACAAAGGTCATGATGGCGCCGTAGGCCATAACGATATAAGGAAAATACAAATCCAACTGATGAGTCATATGTTCAATATCGGAAGAGCTTAAAAGGAACTTAACACGACCTCAAAGTACAGCAAGAACGAAGCCAACAATAAATTGCAAGTTTTTAATGAAAACTTTTTAAAAACCCAACCTTTTAGAATAGCCATGCGTCTCAATTTCCGGGGAGACGTGAAAAAAAAATGTAAAAGTCAGCCAGATTTGGTATCTTAGTTTTAAGTTCTGTGGTGCGTTTGTTGAATACAGAAATCCTATAGATATTAAATTGGGGGCCGTCCCTGGCGACGGTGAGCAGGCCCGGTTTCGACCCGGGAAGCCTAAAATCGCTATTATAGCCACCCACCTTATAAGATTTGGGATTTCGTGATTCACTAGCACCTACAGGACGAGTTTTTCCTTTCTTTTCCCTCTAGAATTTGCTTAATTGTTCCTTATGTCTGATGAGAATGTATCGTCGGGTCGAGGACGCTGGGATCACCTGTTGCGTGAAATTCCCTCCCAAGCGAAGACAGAGCCGATTCCTAAAAAAGCGAAAGCCAAGCTGGCACCGCCACCGCCCGTCGAAGAAGAAACTCGCAATGTTTTTTCAGTCTCTGACATTAACAAGGCGATTAAACAACAGTTAGAAGGACAGTTTTCACACCTTTGGGTTCAAGGAGAAATTTCAAACTTCAAAGCTCATAGTTCCGGACATCATTACTTCAGCTTGAAAGACGACAAGGCTCAAATCAATGCGGTCATGTTTCGTGGTTTCATCTCTCGTTTGAAATTTCGTCCTGAAAGTGGGATGGAAGTTTTGGTGCGAGGTAAAATATCTGTTTATGAACCTCGTGGGAATTATCAAGTTTTTTGCGAAGCTATGGAACCCGTCGGAGCAGGAGCACTACAAAAAGCCTTTGAACAATTGAAGAAGAAGCTGAGTGAAGAAGGGTTGTTTGATGAGAGTATCAAAAAACAGATTCCTAGGTTTCCACAATCGATTGGTGTAGTGACGTCTCCAACAGGTGCGGCCATTCAAGATATACTCAATGTTCTTGGCCGACGCTCGAAGCGTGCTCAAGTGACGGTGATACCAGCCCGCGTGCAGGGTGACGGAGCCGCATCGGAAGTGGTTAAAGGTATAGAAATCGCGAACCAATTGGGCGGTTTCGATGTGTTGATCGTGGGACGTGGGGGTGGTTCGATCGAAGACCTCTGGTGTTTTAACGAAGAGATCGTGGCTCGTGCGATTCACAAATCGAAAATCCCCATCATTTCGGCCGTCGGACATGAGATTGATTTTACGATTGCTGATTTTGTCGCAGATCTTCGGGCGCCGACTCCATCAGCTGCTGCTGAGGTGGTGGCGAAAAGCGAGCAAGAGCTTCTTGAGAAACTCCAGTTCTATTCGAAATCTTTGCGACTGGTGATGTATCAAAAGATCAAAGACTTGCGTGCAACGGTTCAGTTCAATCAACGCCGCTTACTTGATCCCAGAAAGTATCTGGAAGACTGCATGATGCGACTTGATGATTGGAATCAACGTTTGGTGCAAAGTGCATTGAGAAATATTAAGAATCTCAAATTGCAAACCAAAGCTTTGAGCCAGGGTTTGAAAAATCCACAAACAGTATTGTCTGCCAATCAGCAAAAGAATAAGTCTCTTTTTAAAATGTTAGTGAGTCTAATGAGACAAGTCGTTGATAAGAAACAGAGCCAATGGGTTCGTCAAACATCAATGCTGGACAGTTTGAGCCCTTTGCGAACCGTGGATCGTGGTTATGGTATCGTTCGCCAGAAAGGTCTATTGGTTCCAGACATTCAATCATTGAAAGAAAAAAATATAGAAATTGAATTGCGTGATGGCTTTATTGAGGCCGAGGTTACGTCTACTAAGAAGAAGGAGGAGTCATGAGTTTTGAAAAAAAGTTGACTCGACTGGAAGAAATCGTACAAAAGATGGAAGGTGGGGAACTTTCTCTTGATGACAGTCTTAAATTTTTTGAGGAAGGCGTGAAACTTTCCCGAGACTGCAACAAAGAGCTAAGCCAAGCCGAGCAGAAAGTGAAGAAATTGGTGGGTGTCGATGCTGAAGGCGAACCCGTCCTCGAAGACTTTGAGAAATAATGGAGGCTGGAAAAAAATACCTTCAAGCCTTTGAGCAAGCTTCTAAAGAGTACTTTTCTCACAGGAGGGTTGAAGCAAAAAATGTGGGCACTCTTTTGGACTCTGTGGAGTATTCATTCTTCAATGGAGGTAAAAGGTTTCGACCCTTGTTGTGCTATGCTGCAGGAGAAGCGATGGGGCTGGTTGAAGGGCAGATCACACCTTTTGCTATGGCTGTTGAGGCTATTCACACCTACTCCCTCATTCATGATGATCTGCCTTGTATGGATGATGACAATGAAAGGCGGGGAAAGCCGACCAACCATATTCAGTTTTCAGAGGACGTGGCATTGCTGGCCGGGGATTCTTTGTTAACAGAGGCCTTTTTGATTGTTGCAAAAGCTTATCCAGAACTTTCAGCGGACTTGATTGAAAAACTCTCGTTGGCCGCAGGTCTCAGCGGAATGATTCGTGGTCAAGTCTTGGACTTGGGTAAAGGGCAACCAACGGAAAGCTTATCTGACTTGATCCACCTGCATGAAATGAAAACGGGGCAGTTGATTGCCCTCTGCTTTACCGGTCCCGGAATCTTAGCGGGCCGTACAGAATCAGAGCTTTACGAGTTGGGACTACACCTTGGTTTGGCTTTTCAAGTGAAGGATGACCTTTTGGATATTGATGAGAACGATCAAGCCAGTTTCATCAACTTCCTTGGTAAAGAGGGTACTGAACAGCATTTGCAGGGATTAACCGAAAGAATCAATGGACAGTTGAAGGCGTCGAGCCTGGAGACGCCATTCCTAACAGAGTTAATCCAGTATAATTTTTCTCGAACAAAATGAGCAAACGGCGGCTTGATCAAATTTTATCGGATCTCTACCCCCAGTGGACACGGTCCAAGTTGCAAACCTTAATTGAAAAAGGGAATGTCGAGGTTTTCCACGGTGGTTGGAAGGTGGAGACTCGCCCTGGTGCCAAGTTTGACGATGAGACCATTGGCGTTGAGCAATTGAGAGTTCGAGACGATGAAGAGTTTCAATATGTTTCACGAGGTGCCTTGAAGTTGAAAGGTGCTATTGAAGAGTTTGAAATTGAATTAAAAGGTAAAACAGCCTTGGATGTGGGTCTTTCAACAGGGGGCTTTTCGGATTATCTTTTACAAAATGGCATAGAGAGAGTTTTGGGGGTTGATGTGGGCTCTCAACAACTGCACAATCAGCTGCACAATCACCCCGGTTTAACGGCTTTCGATAAAGTGAATGCAAAAGAAGCCCTTCCTGAAACAATCTTAAAATGCTTTTTTAAAGAGGACCCACCGCAATTTGATCTAATTGTGGTGGATGTGTCATTTATATCTCTGACAAAAATTATTCCTAATTTAATAAAGCATTTGTCTCCGCAGTCGGACCTGGTGACATTGCTCAAACCGCAATTTGAGCTATCACGCGAAGATTTGAATAAAAAAGGAGTGGTCAAGTCAGCAGTACGGGTGGAAGAGGCGAAAAAGAAAGTCATTGAGGTTTTACAACAATATAAGTTAGAAATAATGAATATAATTCAATCACCCATTGAGGGAGAAAATGGCAACAAAGAATTTCTTATTTGGTCTCGTCCTCGTTAGTTTTCTGACCGTATCTTGTGACACATTGAAAGTCAGAAAAGGCCGTGGTCAGCCTACGCAACCCAACTCTCATCAAACCGTCGATGCGCAAGAACAACCACAACTTAAAGCGGAAGCGCCAGAATTTCTAAAAAAGGACCCACCTAAACTGGGAATCATATTAGGGGGTGGCGGCGCCCTAAGTTACGCTCATATTGGTTTTCTACAAGAGCTTGAAAACCAGAAAGTGCCTATTCATAGTGTGGCGGGCGTTGAGTGGGGCGCTTTGGTTGCAGGAGCCTATGCTGTTGAGAAAAAGGCTCATTCGGTGGAATGGAAATTGTTGAAACTGCCAGTGGATCGTTTCGATAATTCAGGTTTCTTTTCGTCAGGCAAAAAAGGCGTCAGTGTTGCTGCCTTTGATAAGTTTTTAAGAACTGTTTTCGGCGGTAAAACAATTTCTGACTTGGCTTGTCCCTTTACATGCCCCTTTGTTAATGTTGCTAAGGAAAAGGTGGGTGTTCGTCGGTCGGGACGCCTAAGAAATGCCATCCGTTCTTGTTGGGCCATGCCTCCTCACTTCACAGTGAACCCCGTTGGTGCGAACCCTATGGGAGTGGCCGATGCCGCAGCTCGCTTGCGAGAACAGGGTGCTGAAATCGTGGTTTATGTCGACGTGGTTTCGAAAAACAAAATGATTCCAGAGAAGAAACGTTTACAGAATGGGAGTCACTCTCTTTTCTGGGTGGCGCAGAGGTCTCTCCCTTCCATGTTGAAGCCACCAGTCATCGACCAAGTGATATCGCTTTCGATCAGTGGTGAAAATGTGACTTCCTATAAATCATTGCGTTCGATTATTCGTAAAGGCCAATTGAAATCAAAAACCTTAGTGAAAAGTTTAGCGAGACAATATGCTTACTAAAACATTTGATAACCTCGATTTTTTTAAGAAACGTCGTGATGCCTTGAGTGCCAACGCTGAGCAGTCCACCTTCATATTGTTTGCTGGGCAAGAAGGGCATTTATCACCGTTTCGAGTGGACAGCTCTTTTTTATATTTAACAGGATTCGAAGAGCCAGAAGCGATCGCTGTCATTCAAACCTGGGGAGACCAACCTTTCACCCTATTTGTGAGAGACAAAGATCCTTCTATTGAAGTTTGGGATGGTGAACGCTATGGTCCGGAGCTTGCTAAGAAAACTTTTGGTGCCGACCAATGTTTTTCTATATCAGATATCGATGAGCAACTGCCGGAATTACTGAAAGAGTCCAAAGCAATTTACTATTCTTTGGGTGAAGACACCTTGGATGATGAAGTTGTTTTGAACGCGCGAAAACGAGCACAGCAACTGAATCGTCGATCGGGTCAAGCGAAGCTTCCGATTTATGATCCCAACCAAGTCCTGGCACCGATGCGAATGGTAAAAGACTCCATGGAGATCAAGTTGATGCGGGAAGCTTGTGAGCTGACAGCCCGTGCCCATGTGCGAGTGATGGAACACGTGAAGCCTGGTCTCAACGAAAAACAATCTCTCGCTGACTTCCTTTATTCAATTTATCAAGAGCAAGCGGGACGCGAAGGTTACACAAGCATTGTCGCTTCCGGGGCCAATGCCTGCACCCTTCATTATCGTGCTAACACTCGTGATATGGAAGATGGCGACTTTCTTTTAATCGATGCCGGTGGCGAAAAAAATTATTATACAGCCGATATCACTCGTACATTTCCCATCAATGGAAAGTTTACCGAACCTCAAAGAAAGATCTATGAAGCAGTGTTGAAAGTGCAGAAACAGTTAATAGATCTAGTGAAGGTCGGATTTTCGTTGCCTGAACTTCAGGAGGAAGCCTGCCGTCTACTTTGTGAAAAAATGATCGATTTAGGCTTGCTTAAAGGGAATGTTAAAGATCTTTTAGACTCGAAAGCTTATCAAAAATATTACCCCCATGGAGTGGGGCATTATATTGGATTGGATGTTCACGATTTAGGATTTTCAAAGATTGATGAAAAGCCTGTGCCTTTTAAAGAGGGTGTGATGATTACCGTTGAACCGGGAATTTATGTTCCCCAGGATGATGAATCGGTGCCCAAAGAGTTTCGTGGTCTTGGCGTTCGAATTGAAGATGATGTATTGGTCACAAAAACCGCACCAGATGTCCTGACCAAAGGTGTCCCCAAAGAAGTTGCAGAGCTAGAATCTCTTATTGGATCGAAGTTATGAAAAAGGCCTTTGGGATCATTGCATTGTTGATCCTACTCGTGCCACCTGCAATTTATCTGGTCATTCCCGGTGTGAACACTTGGGTGAATAAAAAAGTTTTTGCCAAGTGGTCTCGTGAAGACAACCAAACCGAACTAAAAAGTTTTTTGACCAGTATTAATGGTGTACAAAAACTCCAAGTGGCCGAACTCACCCAGTTCGAAAAAATCACCCGGCAAAGTCGTAGAAAGGTTTTTTGGGAAAAGTTGGAACTTCCGGTTGTTGTGGTTTCTATCGAAATTCCGGTTACTTACACCTATTATGTCGATTTGAAGAAGAAATGGAGTGCACTCGAGCATATGGAAGGTCGTTGGGTCGTGGTTGTTCCGGACCTAGAAAACAACCCTCCCGCGGGTGAAATTTCGGCGATGAATGTGGTGGTCGAGAAAGCCAGTCTGTTTCGTAACGAAGAGAGTATTAAAAACCAATTGATGTCTGAGATGTCCAGCTACCTGCGGATGCGAGCAGAAGATCACAAAGAGATCGTAAAAGAGCAAGCCCGTAAGGAGTTGGAGAAAATGATTACAAAATGGCTGGATCACCGAAACAGTCCGTCGACCTCTATTGAAGTCATGTACTTTAGCGAAGCCGAGCTCTTTAACAAGACCTATTAATTTTATTTAAAAAAATGATGAATGGGCCAATCATTGGCGGTGGCATGTTCAAAGAGCTTTTGTTCTTCTTGGAACAAACCATTTTCTTCTACTTGAGTCTGAGTGCAAAGTCGACCGCCTACAGATGTTTCGATCAGAGCTATGTCCCCCAAAGTATTGCCGGCACAAAAGACTGGGCGAACCCCTTCGGTTCTTTGCAAAAGGGCGTCTGCCTTTCCTTGGCGCCAAGTGATTGGACCATGTTGCTCTTCAGTCACTTTGTCATTTTCATCTAAGGCCGTTTGAATACCCATCACATGGGTGGAAGGAATTCCAACCAAATGCGCGGCGGGTTCAACAGCCCACTGAATGGACGCGGTGACAATAAAAACCTCCACACCTTGATCTTGCAGCCACGCAATCATTCTCTTTTGCGATTCAAATATTCGTGCACCCTTGGCCTCAATGGCCTGC
>CBDUOS010000122.1:0-10170 GCA_965368905.1 uncultured Bdellovibrionales bacterium
GGTTGATCCCCGTCGCTCCATGCCGGCTGGTGCGACTGCTGTTAACGGAATCACTGATGATATGCTAAAAGGCAAACCCTTCATCGAAGACTTGTTGGATTCTTTTACGGAGTTCTGTGGAGAGTACCCAATCGTTGCTCACAACGCTCCTTTCGACACCCAGTTTTTGAAGGCCGATATCACTAAGCATGAGATACCTGGGCCAAAGGGTGTGGTTCTCGACACCCTTCCGATAGCGCGAAAAGTTTTTCCAGGGTTGGCGAATTATAAATTGGGAACTCTCATTCAGCATCTAGATCTTCCGGCAGGTCAGTTTCATCGCGCTGAAGAAGATGCGTCTTACTGTGGAAACTTATTTATTGAAATCACAAAGAAAATTTTCAATCCTGGCGAGACTGTAGTTTTAGAGAATTTGGTCGCCTTGACGGGCCGTCCAGAGTATCGATTTCCTGTTATCGAGAAAAAAGAAAAGCAGTTAGAATTGAGTTTATTCTAAAAAGTTCCCACATAGATTGGATTTGTATAGATCCATGCCAACCAGCGCTCTGAGTCTGGCAGTGGCATTTTAGGCTGTATTTTTACTTCGATTCTGTAACTTCCAGGGTCACTCAAAGACATTAATAAAATTTTGTCGTTTGAATGGTAGTATTGCTCACCATCGCGATAGATCTCGATTACAGTGGGTGCAACCAATCCTTTCGGCAGTTCAACGACAAGCTGATCGTTTTTTTCTAAGGTAACTTTAGACCCAATCAAAAAGCGTTTTTCTCCTCGTTTGACATATGCGGCAAAACCTTTTGGATCTCCAATGGCATCAAAAGCGAAATAAAAATGTCCTTCTTTGATGGAACGAAAAATCTTTTTTCTATCCGTTTCAAGGTGCCCAGTGAGTTCTGATGCGAGTAGAATGTGGTTCGAAGCGAATCTAAAACTTTTCTCATAAGAAGGGAAAGTGAAATTTAATCCAAAAAGTCGAAATATTTTAGCAGTTGTTTCATTACCTAAAAAACCCAAGGTTGGTTTCTGTTTGTTCAAATGATCCCATAGCTCTAACTCTCGCTCTGGTTCTTTGATCAATCGAAGCAGTGATAGCTGTGGGTTCCATGGGTAAGTAAAGATCGACCATATAAAATCACTACGATCTTGAAACCATCGTTCTTGCCATTGTTGCCGCATGTTTATCACTTCAATTCCGTCAAGTCCCAGCGGATAGTCACCACTCCATTTATGATTCCTCTTAAACGGGTGAGCCAAAACAGCGATATAATTTTTATCCTCAGTTGGAGGCTCCGAAAAATGCTGATGCAGTTGGGCGTGAGCTGTACTCATACTATCAAAGTAGAAATCTGGATTGGCTGAATAAATGAGAATGTGAGAATCTAGGTAACTGATCTTTTGTGACGAAAAAGTAAAGACATCTCCTTGATATCCAGTTAAATCATAGGGACGTTCAATTAGATTCAAATCGGTAAAGAAAAGGAATGAGAGCTCGGCATTCCCAGCTTCCAATAAGATCTTGGGCGGAGGAGCACTTCCTTTTGAAAATGATGTGACGACATGACTAACACCTCGGTAGTCATAAAAAAGTGGATGATCTCTCTTTTCAGAAGGTTTGTCGTAGATTTTTATTTGAAAGGTGGCGAGATAAAAGCCGAAGCTAAAATAGATTAGTAAAATAAAACTAAAAAACAAGAAAAGTCGTCTCATTCGGGCACCACTTTAACAATTTTGAACTGAGTTCCCACCCTTTTTTCGGACTGTTTTTTAAGACCAGGAAAGTCTTTTGAGAAATCCCGTCGGTCATTATGTTCAGTTAGATAGATAAAGCCTTTGAGATAGTCTTGGCAGCCCGCAAAAAATTGGAAGTGATCAGGGCGACCATACCCAGGCAACTTGCAAACGAGCTTGTCGGTTTTGAAACTAAGGAAACTAGCCAATTGATAGCTGTAGGCATAGACATTTTGATTGTTTTTTGCCAAAGGTATGAGTTCTTGATAACGGTCAGATTCGAAAAGTTTAATTTTGTTGTCGGGCAAATAGTTTTTCAGAGGGATGAGGGATAATGCTACAAAGAACAAGAAACCCCATAAGTAGAGTGTGCGGCTGGCCCATTTCCACTGATTTTTTGAAGAGTAAAGTAGGCTTATCGCATAAATACAGGGAATGGACATGATCACCCAGTTGGCCTCGACCCGACCCTTGAATGATGAATAGAGAAAGAAGGCAAATGGGAACGTGGCAAATGGAAGCAGCCAATGATAGGTCCATTTTTTAGATTTCGAAAAAAAGAACAAAAGAAAAGTAGGAAAGATAATAAAAAGTTGCCCGAAGACATACTCTAGGGGAAGAGTCCATTTCCAGTATTTAAAACTCATTCCGTGTTTCCACTGAAAATCAAATGAGACCCACTCGTTCATAGCGTTCCATATAAACACTGGGGAGCAAACGACAAGAGCCAAGAGAATCGAAACCCATGCTTTTGGTCGTAGAATTTTATTCAATTGCTTCTGCTGCCAAAGCATAACTAGAAGGCAAGGGAGAAAAAGTGCAACATGATACTTGGACAAAAAGCCTAAGCCAAGAGCAACAGACAAGCCCAAATAATCTTTCCACTGGTCTGTTGATAAGATTCTTCCAACATATAAGAGGGAAAGGCTCCAAAAGAAAACTAAAGGAATATCCGGAGTCGAAATAAAAGCTCCCCATCCCCAAAGTGGGTTGAGAAGTCCAATTAGTAAAAAGAGTGTTCGATTACTTTCAGAGATTGAATTTTTAACAATGCTGTCCCAAATATAAAGAGTTCCGTGGGACATGAAAATCAATGGCCAGCGCAAGGCGCCATCCGAAATGGCCGTGAGAGGTTGTGCTAGAGCCATCAACCATCCCACCATTGGGGGGTGATCGAAATAAGACAAAGATAAGTTTTCACCCCAAAGAAAATAATAATATTCATCCATCGTAAGGGGGATAAACATTGCGATCAGGAGTTTGATCCCTAGAGAAGACCAAAATAGGATTTTAAAATTTAGTTTCACGGGTATTGAATTTCAATGGGTTTGTTAAAAGTGCCAGGCACCGATTTTTCTGCATCATTAAACGAAACTTGGATGGCTCCACCATTATTTACACGAAGAGTGATGGGTTGAGAAAATACCAATGTTTTAGTTTCTTTGCTTTTTAAAAGCATAACTTGGACATAACCGTCAGACCAGACAACTTCAGCCCGAACGGGTTCTAGTGCTGTCAAGGTGAGCTTGTTATCCGAAATCACGTCAGCTGGCTTGTTAGTAGGCGTCTCTCCAAAGTTGTCCTCGTTGAAATCCCCATTCGATATTTCTACGGGTTCGATGGGAGCTTTGGTGATTGTCTCATCTTCTCTCAGTGGTTTAGATCTTTTAACTTCGTCCAGTTTCGTTTGAGAGGGTTCTTGTGCAATTTTCTCAATTTTTTCGGAAGAGGGTTGTGGGTTCTCTTTTACGGAGACAGAATTTTCACTGATGGTGTCGCCAGATTCTTCGTCAGATTTATCACTGTTAGGGTCACCTTGTGAAATAAACACTTCTTCCGGAAGAGCCTCTTCTTCTGAGTAAGAGTTCATTTTTTCTACAACCTGAAAAATGACAAATATGAGAATGAGACTAAGCGCAAGGCTGGCGCCAATCATTACAAATTTGGGTACCTTAAAAAGGCCAACCATCTGGTTATTTTCTTCGGAGTCATTTGGTTTTTTAGTAGCAGGCTGTTCTACCGTAGGTTCTGGAGTCTCTTGTTTTGGTTCCTTGAAGGCTTCAGCTATAAGATTATTTACCTGGTCCATATCCACTCGAAGTTCACGAGCGTAGCTTTTAATCAAACCTATGCAAAAAACTTTTGCCGGAAGCTTGTCTTTCCGTCCTTCTTCGATGTCAGAAATTTTTTGGACATGAATTTTGGTCCGAGAGGCAATGTCATCGAGGCTAAGCCCCAACTTTTCTCGCTCTTTTTTCAAAAATTTTCCCAGTTCTTTCATATCACTTCGTCTCAGTCAGTTTCATCAAGTTAATCATTTCATCAAGTTTGGCGCGGTTGGGCCCATGTGGGAACTTTTTTCTTCCTTCCTGCAGCCGTGCAATCGCTTTTGATTTATAGCCCAATCTAAAAAGTGCGATCGCACCATAGTAATGTGGCTCATCAAATCCTTTGACGCGGCAATGGTAAATTGCTTGATCTAAAGCTTTAGCCGCTTTTTTGAAGCGTTCCTGCTCAATCTGACTGCGTCCATAGTAATTGTAGGCCAGACAGTTCTCTCTGTTCATGCTGATTGCTTTAAGAAAAAAAGTTTCACTTTTTTCGTATTTGTTTTGAAAAAAGTAAGACAAGCCAAAATTGAGCCATACTTTGTCTTTATTCGCGTATGTTAAATCTGCGGCGGCTTGATTTAGATGTTTGCGGGCTCTGGCAAAGTCTTTAATCTCGATATACACACGTCCCAGATTGTTGTGGGCTTCTGAGTAACTGGGATTTATGTCGATTGCATTTTTGAGCGAAATAATGGCGTGTTCATATTCTTTTTGAAAGAAGTAGCCAAGACCCAAGTGATTATGAATCAGGGCATTATCGGGGTCTAGATCTTTGGCAGTGATCAATTGTTCGAGAGCTTTTTCTTTTTGTCCTTTGGATAGGAGTGTGACGCCCAATTGAAAGTGGCTATAGGCTAAATTGGAATTGTCTTGATTCGATGTGCAACCGAGCCAGCCCAGGGGTAATAGCAATGATAATCCTAAGAGAAAAAGGCGCTTATACATATCAAAGCTCCATGGGGCCTAAGTTCGTTTGAATTAAATTAAAGTTGTCGACAATCACCTTTTGAAGTTATCAAATTTTTCAGCAATTCGCAGTCTTTACGGGGTTGCGCTCCGCAATATAGTCAGGCACTCCAGGTGAGCGGTTTGCGGGAACATATCCACTGGAATGATTGAGTCTGCCTTCCAGCCTGAGGCCAAGAGTTTTTGCAAATCTCGTGACATGGTTGCGGGGTGGCAGCTGATATATATTAGCCAAGTAGGAGGTGTTTGATTGAGCTGTTGAATCACGGCTTCGGAGCACCCCAGTCGCGGAGGATCGATAATCACTAAGTCACTCCATCCGGATTTGTCTGATAGTAGCTCGATGGCATCACCATGTATAAATTGGCAACTCGAGGGCGCTTGAGATTTCGCGATGTCAATATTGACCTTGTTGTTGTCGATACCAAGACACTGAACATCAATGAGTTTTTTGGTGAGATTGAGAGACCAATTTCCTTGCCCACAATAAAGGTCGATTATATTTGTAATCTTGTTTTTAACGACGTGGTTTTTAATTTGTTCGTTCAAAAAAACATTTTGAGCATCATTCACTTGCCGGAAGCCCAAGGAGGATCGTCCCTTTTTGTCCACGCGAAATGTTTTGACTGTGCCATCGGGCATTTCTGCTAGCTCGATCTTTTGCGATTTAACAGAAGTGAGGTCTTTGTTTGTTTTAAGCCACTGATTGATAGCTTCGCTGCCGATCGGACAACTTTCGATATAAACCATTTTTTTACTACTTTTTGCGTAATAGAAAAAGCCTTTAGAGTCATGGTGGACCTGGATACGATTGCGATAGTTCCAATTCATAGGTGAGGCTTGGATAGGCTGAATGCAAGTGAGGTCTTCAAGCTTTGCGATTCGCTGAAGAACATCCTGCAAGTTTTTTTGTTTCCAAATCAGTTGCTGCTCGTAGGGTAGGTGCTGCCAATCGCAACCGCCACACTTACTGAAAACTTCACATTTGGCACTTTGCCGGTGTTCGGAGGCTTTAATGATTTTAATTAAACGACCACGGGCGAAGTTTTTTTTATTTTCAGTAACTTCAATTAAGACCTTTTCCTGAGGCAGGGTAAAAGGAACGAAGTACACTTTGTTCTCAAAGCGACCCACGCCGTCACCAGAGTTGGCTAAGGATTCAATGGTCAGTTCAATGGTTTTAGCGGGGGTGAGTGTCATCAAGAATAGGTCTCATCGTTATGGATGAGACCTTATTTATTACTTATTAACGATTTCGTTAGATTCAAAGAAAAGACTCAATTCACGCTGAGCACTCTCGGGACTGTCACTTCCGTGAACAGCATTTTCACCAACGTTGTCCCCATAAAGCTTACGAATTGTGCCATCAGCGGCTTCAGCTGGGTTTGTTGCTCCCATAATTTCACGATTTTTTGCGATAGCGTTTTCTCCAGAAAGGCACATTAGCATTACCGGGCCAGAGGTCATAAAAGTTACCAGTTCACCAAAAAATGGACGTTCTTTGTGTTCAGCATAAAACTCTTCACACTGTTGTTGGGTCAATTGAACCAACTTGGCGGCTGCAATTTTAAGTTCGTTTTCTTCAAACTTACTAATGATCGATCCAATAACATTTTTGTTCATTGCATTGGGCTTAATGATTGAAAAGGTTTGTTCCACTGCCATTTTATTCTCCTTAAGGTGCCAGGCCCTGTTCCTGCACACAGAGCGACATTTGTTAATCTCTAAAGATAATTATTATTAAATAAATTGATGCTGCCCTGTGTGCAGGAACAGGGCCTGGCACCTTATAAACTTGCTTTTAGGGTCGAGCCTAGGTCTGCTGGGCTTTTTGAGATGGCGCAACCGGCGCTCTCAAGAGCTTCAAACTTTCCTTCGGCGGTTCCTTGCCCACCACTGACGATGGCTCCAGCATGTCCCATGCGCTTTCCTTTTGGAGCGGTGGCGCCAGCGATAAAAGCGGTAACAGGCTTTTTGAATTCGCGTTTGATATATTCTGCCGCCTCTTCTTCGGCCGAGCCACCAATTTCTCCGATCATGATCACCGCATCTGTGTCTTTGTCAGCATTGAAAAGCTCCAAAACATCGATAAAATTGGTTCCATTGACAGGATCTCCACCAATTCCAACGCATGTACTTTGTCCTAAGCCGACGGCTGAAAGTTGGTGAACAGCTTCATAAGTTAATGTTCCTGAACGTGAGAGCACACCAATGCGGCCCTCTTTGTGAATATGGCCTGGCATGATCCCAATTTTACATTGCCCAGGAGTGATCACGCCGGGGCAGTTGGGGCCAACTAAACGCGTCTTTTTTCCTTTCATAAAAGCCTTCACCTTTACCATATCATTGATGGGAATCCCTTCAGTGATACAAATGGCTAGAGGGATTTCAGCGTCAACGGCCTCCATAATGGCATCGGCCGCAAAGGCCGGCGGAACGTAAATAACAGTGGCATTGGCTCCTGTGTTTTCAACAGCTTCGTGGGTGGAGTTGAAAACGGGAAGATCCAAATGCGTGGTCCCGCCCTTCCCTGGAGTCACGCCACCCACCATTTGAGTGCCGTATTGAATTGCTTGCTCTGTATGAAAAGTTCCTTGTGCACCAGTGATCCCCTGGCAAATTACTTTTGTGTTTTTGTCGATCATAATTGCCATGGTTTAAGCTCCTTTCACAGCGTTAACAATTTTTTCGGCGGCGTCTGTGAGTGAATCCGCTGGAGTCACGTTAAGACCGCTATCAGCTAGAATCTGTTTTCCTTTTTCAACATTGGTTCCTTCAAGGCGAACAACCAAAGGAACACTTAAACCCAAATCTTTAACAGCTGCGAGAACTCCCTCGGCGATGATGTCACATTTCATAATTCCACCAAAAATATTCACAAGAATGCCTTTAACACGAGGGTCCTCGAGAATAATTTTAAATGCGGCAGTAACCTTCTCTTTGGTAGCGCCTCCGCCAACATCCAAGAAATTAGCGGGCTCAGAACCATGCAATTTTATAATATCCATAGTGGCCATTGCTAAACCTGCACCATTAACGAGGCAGCCGATGTTTCCATCCAATTTAATAAAGGCCAAGTCGTATTTCGAGGCTTCGATTTCAGAAGGCTCTTCTTCGCTAAGATCGCGTAGCTCAACCACATCCGGGTGGCGATAAAGGGCATTGGAGTCAAAATTCATTTTTGCATCAAGGGCCATGACGTCACCATCTTTGGTCGTTACCAAAGGGTTGATCTCAACCATGGCGCAGTCTTCCTTCATATAAATTTCATAAAGGCCTTTGAAATATATTGCAGCTTTGATGGCTTGTTTACCGACAAAACCCAGTTTGAAAGCCAAATTGCGGGCTTCAAAGTCTTGCATGCCAAATGCAGGGTCGATATTAGCCGTATAAATTTTTTCTGGAGTTTTCTCGGCGACTTCTTCGATATTCACACCACCTTCAGTCGAGGCCATAATGGAAACTTGTGATGTGGCTCGATCTAAGAAAACAGCACAGTAATATTCTTTGTCGATATTACAGCCTTGTTCAATATAGACTTTTTGCACGTCTTTACCTTCAGGGCCGGTTTGGTGAGTGACCAAATTCATGCCGATCATTTCATCAGTCATAGTTTTAACTTCGTCGAGCGTTTTTGCCAGCTTAACTCCGCCACCTTTGCCGCGTCCTCCGGCGTGGATTTGGGCCTTAACAACCCAAACATCACCACCCAATTCTTTGGCAGCACTGACGGCTTCGTCACCATTATTTACAACTCGTCCATTGAGGACCTTAAGGTTGTATTTTCTAAAAATTTCTTTTGCTTGATACTCATGAATATTCATTCGATCTGTCCTTAGTAATCCAAGTTTTTAAGAGCGCTTAACAATTCTTCAACATGCTTTTTTGAGTTTTCGAGGCCGGCGGATTCTTCGTCGTTCAATTTAATCTCGATCACTTTCTCCATACCGTTTTTGCCTAACTGACATAGAACGCCTAGGAACATACCATTGGCGCCATACTCACCCTCGAGAAAAGCAGCACAAGGTAAAATACGGTTTTGATCTTTTAAGATGGCTTCGGCCATTTCAACGGCACTGGCTGATGGGGCATAGTAGGCGGATCCCGTCTTAAGAAGGCCCACGATTTCGGCGCCACCTTTTCGAGTTCTTTCAACCAACTGGTCAATTTTCTCTTTGGGTAACATTTCAGTTAACGGAACACCACCCACAGAACAGTGGCGAGGCATGGGAACCATAGTGTCACCGTGTCCACCCAGTACAAAGGCGTTAATGTCTTTCACGCTAATTCCAGTGGCTTCAGCAATAAATGAGCGAAAACGAGCGCCGTCAAGAATTCCGGCCATTCCAATCACTCGCTCTCTTGGGAAACCCAGGGTCTCTTTGGCAACCATGGCCATGGCATCCAAGGGATTAGAGACCACAATTACGGTGGATTGAGGTGCATATTCTTTAACCCCTTCGCAGACGCCTTTCATAATCTTGGCGTTGGTGGCAAGTAAATCATCTCGACTCATTCCAGGTTTTCGAGGAAGTCCGGCCGTTATGATAACGATATCTGAACCAGCAATGTCTTTGTAATCGGCCGTTCCAGTAACCATGGAGTCAAAGCCCTCTACAGGTGAGGCTTCGAACAGGTCCAGAGCTTTTCCTTTGGCTGCCCCTTCATTGATATCTAGAAGAATCACATCTCCCAGTTCTTTTTGAGCCGCCCAGTGTGCACAGGTTGAACCCACAAATCCCGCTCCTACGACAGTGATTTTCTTTCTCGTATGACTCATAACATTCCTCCGCAATTTGATGTCCCCTCTTCTTATACCCAAGCGGGGTCAGAGTAAACCTATGCCAACAAAATTAAGACAAAGAAACTGAGGCCTTAGCCATACTAGTCGAGTCGACTTCGTGCTGTGTTTTACAGAAGAATCGCAGTATACTTTCAATTCACTCAAGGGGGATGAATGGGTGCCGGCACGGAGGCCGCAATAATTCAGCTCAAACAGGTTTCTTTAAGCTTTGAGGGCTTGGAAATCCTTAAGAATTTCAATTTATCCCTCCAACAAGGGGATTCCTTGGTATTGGTGGGCCCTAGTGGAAGTGGTAAAAGTTCACTCCTCAAGCTGATGGCAGGATTGCTCCACCCAGATTCTGGCCAGGTTTTATATTGGGGCAAGGATCTTTCAACGCTTAGCAAAAAAGATCAAGCCATGCACCTTTCAGAAGTGGGGATGCTTTTTCAACAGAATGCCCTATTCGATTCGATGACTGTTTACGAAAATTTATCCTTTGTTTTAGCTGAGGTGGAGGGCTCCGAAGTGGCCCGATCCAAGCACCAAGAGATAGTCGACCTCCTGCGAGAAGTGGGGTTG
>CBDUOS010000123.1:0-10121 GCA_965368905.1 uncultured Bdellovibrionales bacterium
ATTATGGATCAAACCCAGACTGTTCAGCAGGTTCAGTTTGCTGTCGATGCCTTAGTAAGAATCTTGAGAAATTCCGATAACCATCATTGCGCAATGAATGTTGCTGCTGAAACAGCCCGATTCGGAATATCCGGGCTGATGGAAAACCCAGCTATTAACTATGATATGGATACTAGCGAAGCCGCCACGCAACGGTATGAGAACATGGTTGCAAAAGCTGACCACATTCGGGATGGTCTTCTTCCTTTAGTTAACGACCTACAAAGTGAAATCAATGCCGACATTCGTGAACCATGGCTTGAAATGGCTGCGACTCACGAATCTCTTGTAAGCCAAATCGGAGAAAAATCAATGTTACTTGGACAAATGATCGAACTGATTCGAGCTAGTTACACTTGTAACGACGCTTTACCCAATTGCAGCTTAGCCGAAAGAGCACGTGGTACTGTTGTCGTCCGTACTGAAGCTGACATTGTTGCCGCTCAAGAAGCCGCGGGCTCATTTCAAATTCAAGAGCCTGGAGACTCTCGCCTTACTCAAGATCGTTTAGATATTTTAGAGTCCCATGACAGAATTCTTGATGGTCGCCTAGAGTCCCTAACCAATATTGTTAGAGCCATTGAAAATGAGCAGGGTGCAACTGGCACCAGTGAAGAGGCTCCATAGGTTTTAGAAAACAATAACGGATTCCAATTAAGATCAAAAAATCATTTTAAAATTAAAAAGGAACCTCAACGGTTCCTTTTTTTATTCCAAATTTTAATAACTTCTTTAATTTAATGAAGCTCAACGACGTTTATTCGCGCTTCCGCTCGTCGACGTTTACGGTCGTATTCAACAATATCTTCTGGCGTTTCTGCAGCATCCAAAGCTTTTTCAATCTCTTGGAGATCACTTTTTGCTTTCTCAAGATTAATTTCTTCTTTCTTTTCTGCTGTTTCTGCAAGAATGTTGACGCCCGACGGAGTGACCTCTACATAACCCCAAGAGATCGCAACGGCATTCACTTCTGAAGAGTCTTTTAGACGATACTTCAGTACACCTGGATCAAGAGTAGATACCAAGGGTGAATGTCCCGGCAAAATGTTAAGCTCACCTCGGTCCGCGGGAACAAAAACTTCGTCCATCTCTGCTCCAGAAACCAATTTTTTATCAGGTGTGACAATACTTAATTCAAACATTATAGAGTCTTCGCCTTTTCAAGAGCATCTTCAATAGTTCCAACCAAGTAAAATGCCTGCTCAGGAACATCATCATGTTTACCACCAAGAATCTCTTTAAATCCTCGAATCGTTTCTTTAATGTCTACGTATGCACCAGGTTGACCAGTAAATTGCTCGGCCACAAAGAATGGCTGAGACAAGAATCTTTGAACCTTACGAGCACGCGCCACAACCAACTTATCGTCTTCAGATAACTCATCCAGACCCAAAATCGCAATAATATCTTGCAGCTCTTTGTAACGTTGTAGAAGAGACTGCACAGCACGGGCACAATCATAATGCTCATCACCAACAACATCTGGCGCCAATAAACGAGATGTTGAATTCAATGGATGCACCGCTGGATAAATACCCATAGCTGCAATATCACGATCCAAGTTGGTCGTAGCATCCAAGTGAGTGAAAGTTGTCGCTGGAGCAGGATCCGTATAGTCATCAGCAGGCACATAAACGGCTTGAACAGAAGTAACAGAACCTTTTTTCGTTGAAGTAATCCGTTCTTGTAGAGCTCCCATATCAGTTCCAAGTGTTGGTTGGTATCCAACCGCAGATGGAATTCGACCGAGTAGTGCAGATACCTCAGCTCCCGCTTGAGTAAATCGGAAAATATTATCTACGAACAAGAGAACGTCCTGACCTTCTTGATCACGGAAGTATTCCGCAATAGTCAAACCGGTCAAGGCCACACGTTGACGAGCACCTGGAGGTTCGTTCATCTGACCAAACACAAGAGCTGTTTTATCGATAACGCCCGATTCCGTCATTTCTAACCAAAGATCATTACCTTCTCGAGTTCTTTCTCCAACCCCTGCAAATACAGAATATCCACCGTGCTCGGTTGCGATGTTTCGGATCAGTTCCTGAATCAAAACTGTTTTGCCAACACCGGCACCACCAAAAAGACCAATTTTTCCACCTTTGGCATAAGGAGCAAGAAGGTCCACAACTTTAATTCCAGTCATCAACATTTCTGCTTTTGTACTCTGTTCTTCAAAAGTTGGCGGTTCACGATGAATGGACCAGCGGTCCTTACACTTTACTTCACCCTTTCCATCAACCGGCTCTCCAATAACGTTGATAATGCGGCCTAAAACTTCTTTTCCAACCGGAGCGGTGATGGAATCTCCAGTGGGCTCAACATCCTGCCCGCGAGTTAAACCTTCAGAAGTATCCATAGCAACCGTGCGAACCAAACCGTCACCCAAATGCTGAGCCACTTCCAAAACCAAATTCCCTTGGCGCTCATCGATCGCAGGGTTTGTTGTTTTTAATGCTGAAAGAATAGGAGGTAGTTGACCCGAGGCAAACTCGACGTCCACAACAGGACCCATAACTTGTTTTACTGTACCCTTTTCCATTCGTTATTCTCCTTTAAATATTCTTTAACCATTAAGTGCTTCAGCACCGGTTGTAATTTCAATCAATTCTTTAGTGATAGAGGCTTGTCGAAGTTTGTTATAAGTTGTCGTGAGTGAATCAATTAAATCACCCGCGTTCTTTGTTGAGTTTTCCATAGAAGTCATTCGTGCACCATGTTCAGAAGCCACACTCTCAGACATACAACGGTAAACTTGCACAGCAAAATGCTTATCTAATAGTTCTTCAATAATTTCTTCTGGGCTGGGCTCAAAAATTAGGTCTTTCGCAAAGCGACCTTCATCATCTTGGTCAAAAGAATTTACGTCTGCGGTATCAATGGGTAATAAACGCTCAGAGACAACATCTTGAGAAATCGCCGATTTAAATTCATTGTAAACGATATGAATTTCATCATAGGCACCCTCTTTAAAGAACTCAATCGCTCGATTGGCAACTGAGGCCGCCAATTCATAGGAAATATCTTTATCAAGGCCCGTAATAAAATCAATGGGAGTAACATCTCTACGGGCAAAATATTCTTTTACTTTTCGTCCAACAAAGATGAAATCCATTTTTTCATAGGTTTCTTTCTTTTCCTTCAAAATCTGTTCTGTGTACTTAGAAACACTGGCATTAAAAGAGCCACAAAGTCCACGATCTGAGGCAATCACTAAATAAAGAGCCGTCTTTGGGTTTTCATTTTGTTGTAAAAGTTTGTGCTCAACTTTTTGAGTTTCAGCGATATCCGCAATCAAAGTTAAAAGATCCTTGGCATAAGGCCGAAGGTTCACAATATTTTGTTGTGCACGACGAAGTTTTGCCGCAGATACAAGTTTCAATGCACTTGTAATCTTTTGGGTGTTCTTCGTACTGTCGATTCGAGATCGAATATCCTTCAAACTTGGCATTTATTCACCTTATTTTGATGGCTCAAAAGTGGCTTTAAATTCAGTAATTGCTGAATCCAACTGCCCTTTAATCTCATCTGTTAACTTTTTCTCTTTATTAATACCATCAAAAACTGCCGAAAATTTTTGCTTCAAGAATTGTAAAAACTCAGCTTCAAATCGCTGAACATCTTTTACTTGGTAGTCATCAACAGCCCCATTTGAAGCGGCATAAATACCAACAATTTGGTCTGCAACTTCATAAGGAGTGTATTGAGCTTGTTTCAACAGTTCGACAAGTCTTTCACCACGAGCCAACTGAGATTTTGAAGCAGGATCTAAATCAGACGCAAAAGCAGCAAATGCCTCTAATTCGCGATACTGAGCCAAAGAAAGTTTTAGAGTACCGCCCACTTGTTTCATCGCTTTAATTTGAGCTGCACCACCCACACGAGAAACAGATTTACCAACATCAACTGCCGGACGAATCCCTTTATGAAACAAGTCTGCAACCAAAAAGATTTGTCCATCAGTGATCGAAATTACATTGGTTGGAATATAAGCCGAGATGTCACCCGCTTGTGTCTCAATAATTGGCAAGGCGGTTAATGAACCTCCACCTTCTGCATCTGACATTTTTGCAGCACGCTCTAGTAAGCGCGAGTGGACATAGAAAACATCACCAGGAAAAGCCTCACGACCTGGGGGGCGACGAAGTAACAGTGACAACTGTCTGTAAGCTTGGGCTTGTTTAGTTAAATCATCATAAACAATCAAAGCATGTCGTCCTGTATCTCGGAAATATTCCGCCATAGCCGTTCCAGCATACGGAGCCAAATACTGCATTGGGGCAGGGGCTGCCGCTCCTGCTGCAATCACAGTGGTATACTCAAGAGCCCCAGCTTCTCGCAATTTTTCAACAACCAATGCTATCGTTGATTGTTTTTGTCCAATGGCCACGTAGAAACATTGAACATCTTTGCCTTTTTGGTTGATGATTGTATCGATCGCGATTGCTGTTTTACCTGTTTGACGGTCACCAATAATCAACTCACGCTGACCACGACCAATGGGAATCATTGAATCGATAGATTTGATTCCAGTTTGTAGAGGCTCATGTACAGGTTGTCGAGCAACAATTCCCGGAGCTTTTACATCAACAACACGTGTTTTTGTCGACTCGATTGGCCCTTTTCCATCAATCGGGTTACCAAGTACATCAACAACTCTTCCTAGAAGAGCTTCGCCTACAGGTACTTCCACAATTGTTTGTGTTCTTTTGACTGTATCGCCTTCTTTAATATTTTTGTCTTCACCAAAAATCACAACTCCAACAGAGTCTTGCTCAAGATTCAGTACCATCCCGAAAATATCACCAGGAAACTCAACGAGCTCACCAGCCATAGCAGTTTGTAGTCCATAAACACGAGCCACACCATCACCGACGGAGAGAACTGTGCCGGTTTCTTTAACCTCAAGTTGGGTGTTGTATTTTTCAATCTGTTCTTTAAGGATACGGCTGATTTCATCTGCGCGAATTTTAGTAGCCATCTATTGTACTCTCCTCGTTATAAAATCATTTAATTTTTGCATATGTGTTTTAATACTATCTTCAAATATATAGGAACCAACTTTAGCTTCGATTCCACCTATCATTTTTTCATCGACTGCATAAGAAAGAGTGACTTTCTTGCCAAGCTTTTCTTCTATCAATTTTTGCACATTCGTTTTTTCAGAATCCGAAAGCTCAACTGCAGAACATACGGTTCCTTTCTCAACACCTAAGTCGCCGGCTACTTTTTCTTCAAATGCTTTGGCTATAGATGGGATTTCAGTGATTCTATTATTTTTTGTTAATAGATCAAAAAATGTCGACAGTTCATCATTAAGACCTGCTCCCACAGCCGTCTTTAAAACATCTTGTTTCTCGGTGTCTGAAATTAATGGGGAGTTAAATATTTCTAATAAACCTTTATTTTCTGTTAGTGATTGCCTAAGTTCGACAAGAACCTCAAAAACTTCCTGGGTGTTACCCTTTTCTTTCGTCACATCATAAAGAGCTGAAGCATAACGTTCTGACAGTTGTGACATCAATGTGCTCCTTGTTTATTCGAAAAACGGGAATTCCAAGCATGGCGTTGATCCGGAGTTAAACTCTCTTCCAGTTTTTTCTCCGCTAATCCTGCAGATTTTTGAAATGTCTCAACTCGTAAGTTTTCTACCTCTTTTTGAATTTCAAATTCAATGGTATTCATAGCCATGCTTTTTAGTTTTTCAGCATTGTTGCGAGCATCCGAAACTTGAATTCGAAAAGACTCTTCAGCATTTTTCTGAGCTTCTTTTATCTGCACTTCAAATGACGACTTCATTTCACTCAACCGTTGCGAAACCTCTTGAAGTTTTTGTTCAGCTTCCTTCTTAGAGTTTGATGCTGCTTCAACACTCGCAAGAAAGCTTTCCTTTTGGTCAGCAAAAGCCTTTCCTATATTTTTTCTTTGAGAAAAAAACAATCCTCCAACCAATAGACTCAGGTTGGCCAATTGAGAAACAACAGTCCCCATAGGTACACCATCTCCAGCTGCGTAGGCTGTAGATGCAATCAAGGTTAAGACTAGAAACAGAATTTTATTCATCGCTACTGCCTCACAAACTTTTTTTCGATATTTTTTGAAATTTCAGGAATATGACTTTCCATTTCTTTTCGAGCAGCGCTAACAGAGACTTCAAGTTCTTTTCTTGCCTCATCGGTTTGTGCATCGGCCTCTTTTTTTGCTACGGCCATAATCTGCTCAATTTCTTTTTTCGCATTGTTATTTTGTTCGGCGAAAATTTCTTTAATTTGGCTGTTCAGTTTTTTGGCTTGCTGTTTGTACTCATCTTCTTTTTCTTGCGCCTCAGCCAATAACTGTTCAGCCTTTTCTTGTCCGCCAACTGTTCGGTTTACTCTTTCATCGTAAGCATTCAAATAGGGTATAAAAACTATATATTTCATAGAGATGAATGCGACGAAAAATATGCCGAACTGATAGAAGACAGTATTGTTGATGCCGAGGGAGGTAAGAATCTCGATTACTTGACTCATATATACAACCGTTCTTTGAAAATTCAGGTATGATTTAAGCGTCTTAGCTTAGCGGGTCAAGTGAAATCCCACGCTTTAAAAGGCTTCCAAGCGTGGGAGAACTTACTCATTTAGAATTTTTTATTTTTTCACATAGGCCAGAAAGCTCTTCATCCGAATAGTAAGAAATTTCAATTTTACCCTTACCGTTGGCGTACTTGATTTGTACCTTCGTACCTAAGATTTTCTGCAGATCTGTAGCAAGACCATTGGCTAATCTTTCGCTAACATCTAAGCCGTTAATATCTCGGGACTTTTTGCTAGTCAGTTTTTTAACTTCCTTTTCCAAAGCACGAACCGAAAGTTTCTTTTGAATGGCTCTTTTTGCAAGTGTGACCTGATTCTTTACATCTTCAACTCCAAGAAGAACCTTTGCGTGACCAAGACTCAACAAACCCTGCCTTAGCATCTGTCTGACGTCTCGCGGCAAAGTGAGAACTCGCAGACTGTTTGTAATAGATGAGCGGCTCTTACCAACTTTTGTTGCTAATTCTTGTTGAGATAGCTCATAATCATCAATCAATAATTGATATCCCATGGCTTCTTCAACGGCATTAAGGTCTTCCCTTTGTAAATTTTCAATCAGAGCAAGTTCCATGGATTTCTGATCATCCACTTCTTTCACAATTGCAGGGACCTCTTGAAGACCCGCTAACTGACTCGCTCTCCAACGTCTTTCTCCAGCGATAATTTCATACTCTTCTCCCTTTTTTCGTACGGTTATCGGCTGGATCACTCCTTGTTCTTTGATTGATTTAGCTAATTCCTCTAAAGGCTCTTTTAAAAAGTCCTTTCGCGGCTGAGTGGAGTTTGGAATTATCTTCTCAACAGCCAAACTCCAAACTCTAAGAGACGGGTCTATCTCTCTATTAAGACTCTGCTTTTGTGGGACGGGCTGGGTCTTTTCGTGAGTTTTTTCTTGAGCTTTTATAGGTTGCTTCTGAGCTGAGGTGGTTGGAGCTTTTTTACTTTCTGTTCTTGGGCTCTCATCAAAATCAGCTGCATCGGTGCTGAGTAAGCTGCCTAAGCCTCTGCCTAATCTCTTTTTTTGGTTGGTCATTTTTGCCTTATCAGTGCTGGGCACTCTGCTCTCCTTGGATATTCACAGGTTGCTCAATCTGCTTGTTATTATTAATGATCTCTTCCGCTAACTCCATGTATTTACGTGACCCTACAGACTTAGGGTCGTAATCAAATATGGGCATTCCATGACTAGGCGCCTCACTAAGCCTGACGTTGCGCGGTATAATTGCGTTGAATACCTTGTCAGCAAAGTGACTACGTATCTCACCAACAACCTGATGGGATAGGTTGTTTCGACTATCAAACATGGTCAAAAGGATTCCCTCAATGCGCAGTTGGGGGTTCAAGCTTTTCTTTACCAAACCTGCTGTATTCAATAGCTGACTTAGACCCTCAAGCGCATAGTACTCACACTGCAGAGGAACCAAAAATGATTTAGCTGAAGTTAAAGCATTTAAGGTTAAAAGCCCTAACGAAGGAGGACAGTCTATAAATATGAAGTCATAGCTATCATCTATTTGCTTAAATGCTTCTTTTAAGCGGTACTCACGCCGATGTTCATTCACCAACTCAATCTCTGCACCTACTAAGTCAGCATTTGCTGGAATGATAGAAAGGTTTTCGAAGGCTGTTTTGTATATTACATCGCTAATTCCAGCTTCATTGATTAGAAGATGATAAACGTTGGCCTCTTGGTACTCGTGCCGCTTCAATCCTAGGCCACTGGAGGCATTTCCTTGAGGATCTAGATCAACTATGAGTACTCGCTTACCCATTTTGGCCAAGGCCGCCGAGATATTCACTGACGAGGTTGTCTTACCAACTCCACCTTTTTGGTTAACTATGCAGATTGTTTTCGCCATAAAACCTTCCTTTTCATCAAAAGTATCTCTTCATTTCTTAACTTTTCAAGTGAAAATGCCGATGTTCCACGTGGAACATGATGAATTTATGCCAGAACCTACTTATATTCGTTTTAATTAGTACATTTTTGGGCTGTGAGTCTAAAAATTCCTATGATATTGGGTCTGATAAGGCTGTTGAAGACTTGAGTATTCGAATTAAATCACTCGATGAAGACTTGGGTATTCTTAAGGAAGAAATTGATCAGGTGAAGAAAGTTCTTGAAGACCCAGATATAGATGCCCAGTTGCGTGCAAGTATACGGCGAGAGATCCACGAGGGTGAAAAACACCAGAAAAAGCTTCGACAGTGGATTGATTTTCTGAAAATTCGCAGAAAAAAGAGATACAACTCTCTGGTGGACCGAAAAGGCCAAGATGGTCTGCGTGAACAAGCAGAAAGAGAGGTTGAGGAGTATTTTCAGGATAAAAAGCTCAATCCAATCAAAAAAGAATGGAAAAACCGCTATCGAACTGCAATTGAACTCTGATTTTCTTAATTATGGTCTATTTTGCCACAATTTCATTTAGTACAACCTTAAAAAAGTTCCACGTGGAACATGCTGTTTACTCCACATATTCAAAACACCGAAAGGAGGGGTCAACCTGGGACAGCGGTAGAACTCATGCCCTAAAAACGAATAATATAGAATACGAACCACCTGTAGAGGAAAACTGCTCCTATGGGACAAAAAATTGCTAATTTAACGCCAAAACCAAATAAATAGAGCTAAATACTAAAAAATCAACTGATCTGAACAGCTGAGTACCCTGAGTACGCGAATTTTTTAAAATTATATTCGGGTGCAACGAACTATGAAACGTGAACCTTCATTTTCCGGAAGTTCGTAACTACTATGAAGATCGATTTCCCAGTGTTCAAAAAGCTGTGCAGGAATAGCCGTAAATTCGGTAGACCAGTGTTCGCCTTTGAAAACAAAAGCATTTCCTCCTGGTGCCATCACATAACGGGCTTCCAAAAGAAACTTAGGAAGGGGAGCCATCGCTCGGCTAATCACATTGAAACACGAGGCTTCGGTCAGTTCATTAACAGTTCCGGCATGTACTTCGCAATTTTTTAGACCAAGATGGTCGACAGCCGCTTTTAAAAATTCCGATTTTCGTAAGTCTCTTTCAACCAGAATAACGTTGTAATTTTTCAAAGTTAGAGCTGCAATAATACCAGGAAACCCATTTCCTGATCCAAAATCCAAAATGGGTTGATCAGTAACAAGATCATTTCTAATCTGCTCAAGACCTAAGAAACTGTCAGCAAAATGCTTGGTCCAAGCCTTTGAGATTGTACTTTTAGCTACAAGATTAATCGTCGTGTTATAGCGTTTGACTAGGTCGAAAAAGATCTCAAAAGACACCGAAAGATCGGAACTCAAGTTAGGTATAATATCTTCTAACTTATTGTTTTCACTCATTTAATACCATACTCTCGGCGACAGTACATTAAAATTGACTGAATAGCGCTGGGGTTCACGCCACTGATTCTTTGAGCTTGTGCAATGGTTTTGGGGCGTAATTTATCCAACTTTTCCATCTCCTCATGAGACAACCCTTTAATTTTAAAGTAGTCCAAACTCGGATCAATCTTCAT